>JBPXJX010000178.1:0-2256 GCA_051715525.1 Bacteroidales bacterium | reverse complement strand
TTTTTTATTAGCAAATCTGCCTCTTTCCATCCTTGCTCTACGGCTTTAATTCTTGTTAATTTATCAGGATGTGAAATAGTTTCTAAACTGTCAGCAAAATAAGATAATGCCAAAAAAATCTTGTTTTCTGGCGCACCAACAAAACGCAATAGGTATCCTGAATATCTGTCGGCATTTAATTCTTGTTGTATAAATAGTGGGTTATACTCTAATGGATGACAATATAAATGGTGCGCTAGTTCATGAGCCAAAATTGACATTGGTGCATAAATACTTTTAGTTGAATCAAAAACATTTTTGAAGAAATCTTTATTTATCCATATTGATCGCTGGTAAGTGCTAATATTAAATACTGCAAATGAACCATAATCGTGAGTTTCGTATAAAGGGATCAAAACGCCCCTTAATCCTGCCACTTTTGATAATGTATCTAGCATTTGAAGGTAAGTACTGTCAGCAAGGAAAATATCGTCAGAATAATGAAATTCAGATTGAATATAAGGACTATAAAAAATTCTTTTCTCTTTTTCTTGACTTTTACAGCTTCCAAAAAAAATTGAGAAAAACATAATAATTAATATTTTTTTCATTTTTCTAAGAATTAAATTATTTAATTACCAAAACTTGAGGAATCCTAAAACAAGCTAAACGCAACATACTGTTACCCTTCTAACACCGTTATATAAGAATGGGTATCAAATTGTTACTTTGGCATTTAACCCACAATGGGTACAAAGGCGCTTTGCTTACTTTGGCTTTGCAACTTTGCGGTTAATTATTCGCTTTTCAAATCTAATTTTCATTCTCATTGCTATTTTCATATTATTACTCCTACTTTTGCATCAAATGCAAGCCTTTACACTATGGAGTTTGATAAAACGCTATCGGTTGGTAGAATTAGATTTAAGCAAATAGGCAACAGCCCGAACAGCCCAACAATTATTTTCCTTCACGATTCGTGGGGTTGTATTGAGCTTTGGCGCGATTTTCCAAAAAAACTTGGTGCAATAACAGGCTGTAACGTGCTTATATACGACCGTCAGGGCTATGGCAAATCATGCCCATTTTCAAAACCTAGAGAGAAGAACTACATGGAGGTTGAGGCCGATATTCTAAATGAAATTTTTGAGGTTTGTAATGTTAACAAAGCTATCCTTTTTGGCCATAGCGATGGTGGAACAATAGCCCTAATTGCTGCAGCAAAATACCCCGATAAAATATTAGGTATCATTACCGAAGGGGCTCACGTTTTTGTTGAAGATATTACGTTAAATGGCATCAGGGAGATGGTCGATCTTTACAATTCATCGGATTTAAAAGCAAAACTTGAAAAATACCATGGTCAAAATACCGAAGCCCTTTTTTGGGCATGGGCCAACACCTGGACAAACAGCAGCTATGGTGATTGGAGTATCGAAAGTTTACTACCCGCTATAAAATGCCCAACAATGGTTATTCAGGGCGAGTTTGATGAATATGGTTCACTATTACAAGTTGATAAAATTGTTGGACAGGTTTCAGGCGCTGCAACAAGGTTGGTAATTCCAAATCTTAAGCATACACCTCATAAGGAAAACCCCGAGTTGGTGCTTGAGCAGTTATCTAGGTTTATAAATAAAATAGTTGTAGAATGAGGTGCTGTATTGCTTAGCAACAATTCAATTGGAATTGTAAATATTGCAATTAATAAAATAGTCTACTCATTATTACGCATCCCAACAATCTTGTAAAAAAAGATATTGTAGTAGCTATCTATCACCTCAACAGTATAATTCTTATTAATAAAATCCTTTACCACTTGCTGGTGAGCTATAACTTTTGAGTTTATGTGTAAATTCTTCCAATCGTAGCTATAGTTAATATCAACACCTTTATCCCTCAAAATATTAATATAAAACGTATTATGCGCACCATAATCATCGTGCAGTAGAGTATAACCATTGAGGTCGTATTTGCCCTTAATAGCATCCTTTAAATAGTAATTAATTCGATAAAAGTCCTCCTCCCAAGGAAAAACCTTTGATGATGCTGTACGTTTCATGGCATCAGCATAAGGGTTAATAAAAACTATAAATAAGAAGATGATCGGTAAGGTGTTAGTTTTAAGAATATTGATTGTATATACTGATGATCTTACAGCATCAAGAACTGTTTTAATTGCTATGGCAATTATTATGGCAAGGAATGGGTAGAGGGGTACATTATACCATTCGAGCTTAGTTTTGCTAACAGATATTATTAGAAAGTAGGTAATTA
>JBPXJX010000177.1:0-1060 GCA_051715525.1 Bacteroidales bacterium | reverse complement strand
TCAAATCGGGAATGTTATTAAGTGCTAGAAATTTATTTACCTCACCACTAACATTATTTGTTCTAATCACATTATTGGCCAACACGTTGCGAATTGCCACAAAATCCCTGTCGATATAGTATGAAGCCCTGTAGTTTAACGCTCCAAATGCCGAAACGTATGGTCGAGCATTGCTCTCTATAATAGCATCATCGAGCTGAACGTTTGGCGTACGTAGGCCAAACCTTACAACATCAACATGGGTGGGTGGCTGTAACCCTGGCATCTTTGCGCTGGCAAGTACATCGGTATTGCCATAAATCATTGGGGATACTTTGGTTAAAAACCAATCGGTTTTGCTGTAAATTGGAATTATTTGCACCAAACTCTGCTCGGAATTAATCGTGTTGTTTTCGGCAAAGTCAAATATTTCGGTGGCGGCTGTTGCATCGTAAATATTGGAACCTAAATCGTAAACGTGCGGATATTCTTGCCAACTTACCCCTTCGTAGTTTGGAATAGCAGCCATTTTCTCGGTAAACGTACTATAAGAGCTGGTACGGAAATTCAATGTAAAAATATCTTTGACATCGAGTATTGCAAGAGTTCCCTCTGCCTTTTGCTTGTTTACATATAGGCTATCGCTTATGGCATTGGCCTGAGTGGTAATATTGCTTGCAATGTTTGTTCCCGTTTGCTGCGGAACATTTACAATGGCAAATTGGTAAATCTCATTCTTCTTAAAATTGGTTTGGTTAATTGGGAAATCAATCTCCATTCTTATCTCGTTCCCAGCACTAAAAATTTGGTAATCGAACCCAACATCGGAAGCTGTTCCATCATAATCGGAATACCTTACCACTTGATTAAAACCTTGCGGTTTTTCGGTTGAGAAGAGGTAAGCATAGTTCTCGGTTAGCAGCATATAACCCTCGTTATACTCCTTTGGGTAAAAATTATACTGGTTGGCTATTGGGTAGCTATACTTAACGTGCTCGGCAAGTATAGTCTTTGGTCTTTCGCCCGAAGTAAACTCAGTGGATTTCTCCTCAAAAACTGGTGTACCATCAGCGTTTTTTAA
>JBPXJX010000176.1:0-1594 GCA_051715525.1 Bacteroidales bacterium | reverse complement strand
TGCTCGAGGCTATAATTGGTGAAATTATATAGCTGACCGTTTGACTTTACAGCAAACAGTAAGCAAAAGATGAATAATGCAAATACCCTAAAATTTCTCACAAATTCTTATTGATTTTTTTTCTTGATAAAGATAAACTGTCCACCCTCATCACCAGTGTTTACAATTGGACTAAAACCCGGCGTTTGATTGGAATTATTGATAACCGCAACTTTAAGATCGTTATAGAGCTGGCTGGCATCAAAGAATTGATTTTGATTGTTGGTAAGCGATTTAAGCAGGTAGTAGGTGAATACAGAGTGCCCATCTTTACCACCATCCATAACAGGCTCAACACCTCCAGATGTTAAGGCCGTCCGAGAAGGTTTTGAGTAAATCTGATTATAATACTTGAATGAGTTCTCGTATGGGATCGTTAGAGTTTTTCCCCTAAAGATATCACCACTAAAGCAAGCATCGGCAATTAGGAATGTGTGCTTTGATTTTATTCCACTTAAGAAAGCCTGAATATCGGTATTTGAGATTAATCCCGAAACGGAACTATTGGTTGCATCAACGGGAACCCAGAAGCCTTTTTGCAAACTTTCATTATAATCTCCATGACCAGAATAGAAGATCAGAAGGTTGTCGTTCTCGCGAACATTAGCCATTAACCACTCGTATTCCTTCAATATATTAGTGCGAGTCGCCTGCTCGTTATATAAAGTTTTTATGGATTGAAACTCATAGTTACTTGTCAACTTTTCTGAAACTGCCTTTGCATCGTTTACGGCATTCTTCAAAGGTTTCCATTCGCCTGAATAGCTGTCAATTCCAATCACCAATGCGAAATATCGACCAACTGATACTTCTTGAATTGCCTTTGCTGCCTTTAAACCCTTTAGTGGATCATTGCTTCCGCGCATTAGGGCGAAATCTTGCATATTTTGTACCTCACCAGTCTCCACTGGCTGATTTAATGCTACTGTGAAAGTTTTTTCGGTTTGTCCATCGAGTTGAGCCCCCTCTAATTTTAGCTTGATATCAATGCTCTTTAAATCAACGCCTTTATTAACGTAAAAAACGAGTTCAATTTCTCGTTGAGCACCTGCCTTAAGCTGCACATTGGTTTCACTTTCGAGCAAAAGAATATTTTCGGGTAAAGTATAAAGCAACTTCACATTATTAGCATCTTCTGAAGATTTATTGCAAATGGTAAAATTCAATTTAACTGATTGACCAGCAGCAATTAAACCAGATGCCGAAGAAAACTTCTCGCTTGTGATGGCCAGTTTAGGAAGTTGAGCTTCAGCACCTGTTGTAAGTTGCCAAACTTTCAGGTAATCAATTTGTGTTGATGATTTTTCAGCAACTTGAAAACCAATTCCATTACCAAAGAATGGCTCAAAAGGCATTGAATGAACTAACTCCTGATTAAGGAAGAAGTAATATTTCGAACCTACCTTTCGAACAGTTAATGTGTTATAAGTATAATTATTAATGAGTTTTGTTGCTTTAGTGGGAACAAAGTCAGTAAATACGCCACCCACAAACTTATCGAGGGTGAATTGCCCTTGTCCATTGAAGAAAAAATCGAATTGCTTTAGATCGGAAG
>JBPXJX010000175.1:0-1773 GCA_051715525.1 Bacteroidales bacterium | reverse complement strand
TAATAAAGCATATCGAAGAAAACTCTGTTAAACCCATGATCACTCAAAAAGAACTTTTGATTAATACCTTCGAAGAGTTTAGGAATGGTGAAGAGCAAATAGATGATATTTGCATGCTGGGGATAAGAATATAACAATCTTTATTTTAACTTTTTATAAACTATATCTTTCTAGTTAATTTCTTATCAAAGGAATCCAAAGGTTTATTTTGAATTTTTATTACCTGATTATGTGAACAGTTAATGCATTTCCATGTCGAAACTTCAATAACACTTGATGTAAGGTTAACAAGTATTTCGCTTATATCAACAGTATTACATATTTCACATTTAGGTTTGTAAATTACCGTCTTTCCATCCTCATTACATACTATACCACCTGAAATCTTAATCATAGCTTCACAATAATAAACTATTTAAAGTAGTAAAGACTTATAATAAGAATAACCATAGCAGTAACAAAGAATATGGCAAGAAGTTTAATAAACCATTTTATCCAAGTTTGGTAAGGGATATTAGCAATAGCCAAAACACCCATAGTAACACCACTAGTAGGAACAACCATGCTCATAATACCATCGCCTAGTTGAAAAGCCATAATGGCTGTTTGTCGGCCAATACCAAGCAAATCGCTTAACGGGGCAACAATTGGAACCGTTAGCGCTGCTTGTCCTGAACCCGAAGGAACTAAAAACGTAAAGCACGATTGAAAAAAGAAAATAAATTGAATTGATAATTCGGAAGGCAAATTTTTCCCCCAGCTAGAAACAGCATATAAAATAGTATCAATAATTTTTCCATCAGTTGCAATTACAAGTAAGCCTCGCGACAACCCAATTATTATCCCTGCGGTAATCATATCCTTTGCTCCAGCAATAAATGAGTCGATTGTATCTTTCATAGATAATCGGTAAATTATTGCCGAAACGATTCCTAATGCCAAAAATAATGCAGATATCTCATTTATATACCACTTCCACTTGTTCGCACCAACAACCAGCATAGCAAGAGAAACAAAAAGGAAAATCAGTATTAATTTTCGTTTCCAGTTAAATGCTATTTGATCGGAATTTTGCATTAACTGCAAATCTCTTGTTCGATCCAAATCATAAACAGGACTTTTCTTCGGATTTTTCTCAATTTTACGAGCATAGTACATTACATAAGCAATGGCAATTGAAGTAAGAATAACCCATGTAATAATCCTAAAATCCCAACCGCTAAACATTGGAACTTCGGCAATTCCCTGAGCAACGCCAACATTAAATGGGTTAGTAATTGCAGCTGCAAAACCAACACCAGCAGCCATAAACGACATGCAGATTCCAACAATGGAGTCGTATCCCATTGCAATAGCAAGGGGAATAGTAATCATTATAAATACAATAGTAGATTCGCTCATTCCGAAGGTTGCTCCAGCAAGCGAGAAAAAAATCATTATTAAGGGTATTACAAACTTTTTATACTTGGGTTTGCGAACACTTAAATCGAGTATGCTCGATAAGCCAGAACTTATTGCGCCAGTTTTATTAATCATTCCAAAAGCACCACCAACCAGTAAGCAGAATCCAATAATTTGTGCAGCTGAAACAAATCCCTTAATTGGAGCTGTAAGCATTGCCCACAAGCCCTGAGGATTATTCTCAATCTCGGCATACGTATTGGGCACAACAACCATTCTTCCATTAAACTCCTGACGTTGATACTCGCCAGCTTGAATAATCCAAGTCATTATAATCAATACAATCATAATAAACATTATAATTGTAATCGA
>JBPXJX010000174.1:0-1884 GCA_051715525.1 Bacteroidales bacterium | reverse complement strand
TGATGGTTGCGACCCTGAATCCTGTAAGAATGTACTCATCAAAGATTGTGTATTCGATACAGGCGATGATTGTATTGCAATCAAATCTGGTAGAAATAATGATGGTAGAAGGGTAAATGTAGCAAGCGAGAATATAGTTATTCAAGGATGTAGAATGAAAGATGGGCATGGAGGCGTAGTTATTGGAAGCGAAATCTCAGGATCTTGTAGAAATGTGTATGCCGAGAATTGTATAATGGATAGCCCAAATCTTGATAGGGCTCTTAGAATTAAAACAAATTCGGTTCGGGGTGGTGTGGTTGAAAATGTTTATATGCGGAATGTGAAGGTTGGAGAAGTAAAGGAAGCAGTAGTTCTTGTTTCATTTACATACCAAGAAGGCGATGCGGGGAATTTCACGCCTGTAGTAAGAAATATATTTGTTAAAAATGTTACGAGCGAAAAGAGCGATTATGGGCTTCATTTCGAATGCTACGAACGCTCACCTGTTACAAATGTGTATATCGATTCCTGCAATTTCAATGGTGTTAAGAACGGTAACTTCATTAAGTATGCAAGCAATTTGAATTTCAATGAATTTTACATTAACAGAGAGCAAATAAAACAACAATAGTCAAGTTCAATACAAAATTCTCAAATTTCAAATAGGATCAATTTTTAAACGTTTAGCAATGACAATAAAATTTTCATCACACAAAATATTCAATTTGCGATATATAGTGTTAATAATACTTGGGGCATCTATTTTTGCTTCTTCTTGTGCTAGCAAAGAGAGTAAAGTTTCAAAACTTTTAGTCTCTGATACGTTACCTTGGTCAGAGCGAATGGCTTTGTCGCAGATGTATCGCGATGGCGATTCATTATCTTTTAATGAGGTAACCAGATCGCGCTGGATATACGATAAAGGGACTTACCTCAAAGGTATTGAGGCTGTTTGGCATAAAACCGGAAACCCAATTTATTTTGATTATATTAGGAATACTATTACATCATTTATTACCCCAGAGGGCGAGATAAGAACATACAATATCGAAGAGTACAACCTCGATATGGTTAATAGCGGAAAACTTCTTCTAACAATTTACAGGCAAACTAAAGAAGAGAATATAAAGAATGCGGCTTTCTTGCTGAGAAAGCAACTCCAAAATCAACCTAGAACGAAAGAGGGTGGTTTTTGGCACAAGAAGCGATACCCTTATCAGATGTGGCTCGACGGATTATATATGGGAAGCCCATTCTATGCCGAATTCTCTCAGATGTTTAATCAACCCGAAAATTTCGACGATGTAGCAAATCAAATTATATGGGTGGGCAGTCATACTAAAGATGAAAAGACTGGACTTTTATATCATGCATGGGATGAGAGCAAAGAGCAACGTTGGGCAAATAAGCAAACAGGGTGCTCTCCAAATTTCTGGAATCGCTCCATGGGATGGTATGCAATGGCAATTGTTGATATTCTCGATTTCCTTCCTGAAAACCACCCTAAACGTGAAGAGATTATAGGAATCTTTAAAAGCATGACGGACGCGTTGCTGAAAGTTCAGGATTCAAATTCTGGTGTTTGGTATCAGATCCTTGATCAAGGCATAAGAAAAGGAAATTACCTTGAGGCAAGTGGTTCAAGCATGTTTGTTTACGCTATGGCTAAAGCAATTCGAAAAGGTTATCTTGATAAAAGCTACTATCCAATGGTTGAGAAAGGATATTTAGGCTTAATAAAAACATTCACTAAAGTAGACTCAAAAGGTTTAGTAACTTTAACCAGCAATTGCCAGGGTGCTGGGCTTGGTGGAGATCCTTATAGGGATGGCTCATTTGAATACTATGTTAGTGAGCCTATTATTGATAACGATCTTAAAGGTGTTGGCCCTTTTATTATGA
>JBPXJX010000173.1:0-1336 GCA_051715525.1 Bacteroidales bacterium | reverse complement strand
TCAAACCACATGCCTGGCGCTGTTCCTAATAGATTTGGAAGTACAGTGCAGCAATCAGGAACCTCAGCCTGTTTTCGGTTTAACTCTGTTAATTCTAACGCTCGCTTACTAAATATTGATGATATCTGGGCTAGAGTCCCTTCATGTATAATAAACTTACCTTTAAAGTACTCGTTTAGTGTATTTTTTGTGATATCATCATTCGTTGGACCTAAACCACCAGTAATAATAATAAGGTTTACGTTACTAAATGAATCATCAATTGAGGATTTAACAGCCTCTGTAGTATCTGAAATAGAAATGATTCTATTAACAGAAATACCAATTGCATTCAGGTTCTCTGCAATCCATGCTGAATTGGTATCTACTATTTGGCCTATAAGTATTTCGTCGCCAATTGTAATAAGCTCTGCTTTCATTTGATCCGATATAAAAAAGGTAACCCTGAAAAGTTACCACTTAGAGCCGAGAATGGGATTTGGACCCACGACCTGCTGTTTACGAAACAGCTGCTCTACCCCTGAGCTATCTCGGCAAATAATACATTATATGTAATTAGTATATAATAACTTGAATATCATTTTTGAAATTATATTTTAAAGTAAACCAGCACATAAATAGAATTCAAAAATAGCTAATTATTCAACCAGGACAAGCAAAATGAGTTAATCGATATTAGAAATATCAACTAATAATTCGTGCTTTAATAGCTATAATTCTATCATAAAGCGTTGGGTGTGAATAGTTAACCTTTACGTAAAAGGGATGAGGTGTAAGATTTGAATAGTTAAGCGATGATATTTTCTTTAAAGCAGAAATAAGCATCTCACCCATTCGATGATCTGAGGCAAAACCATCAGCAGCAAATTCCATTTTTCGACTGAATGAATTTGTAATAAGTCCAACTAAGGACTGAATTGGCTCAATAAGCATAACAAAGCAAATAGCATTGAGGTAAAAAACGGCTTTCTCACCCACTCCTCCCATTACCTTTGTAAATATGATGCTTTCAGAGAGTAACCCAAATATAAAAAGCATTACTCCTGCTTGTATGAGGCCAGTAGTCAGATTTAACCAAATATGATTTTTATTATAATGGCCCAATTCGTGAGCAAGAACAGCGACAATTTCATCATCCAAAAGGTTTTTGGTAAGTGTATCGTAAAGGAAAATCCTTTTCTTTTTACCAAAACCTGTAAAAAAAGCGTTTGCTTTTGTTGAACGTTTTGAACCATCAATAACATAGATATGGTTAATAGAAAAACCTAGAGATGATGCAAAACTAACAACTTTATCTTTAAGCTCGCCATCGGGCAATGGGCTTTTTTTATTAAAC
>JBPXJX010000172.1:0-3481 GCA_051715525.1 Bacteroidales bacterium | reverse complement strand
CTTTAATAGTTCCATAAATGCAAATTGCGCTTTGCTTGGTTCAAAAAGTTGAGGAATATGAATGGTTAAAATAAAAATCAATAGTAATAGTGCTAAAAGCAAGCATGATAGTTTAATGTACTTTTTAAGTATAATGCTTATGGATGCTGCAATAAGGCATGTTCCTGTGAATAGAATCATGAATCCTCCACCCGGAATAAACGTGGTAAGCATCCCGTTAAAAAAATCACTCACGATGAAGTGATTAATTCCAATTACCCCAAATGGTAGCGCAAATAGAATGCGGCCAGATGTGGACAGAAGATTGTTATTGCTTTGCATAATCAGGGTTATTTGTTTTGGTTAATTCTTTTGATTTTTCGAAGTTGAAGTAAGATGTACAAAACAGTGGCACCTACAGCTCCAACACCCGATAGGTATAGTAGAATTAACCATATCGGTGCCATTTTGTTTATGTTCCACCATGTTCTTTCATCGAGCAAACGCTTTGGCATGGTAATTACACCAATATTTTCGTCGATTGTGGTGGATAACTCCTTGCTGTTCCCAACAGTTTTCGCAATAAACGAAAGTTTTCCAATGGAATCGCCGGGGATATCATTGGGTATCATAAAATAAGCAACGCCTGAACTGTTTGTTTCGGCATTACTTACAGGCATATTGCCAAAAGTTCTCTTTACAAATAGTTTGATTGCAACATTAGGGAGAAATTTCTTTACACCTGAAACGCTATCGGTGACTGTAACGAAAAGTTGTTTTTTATCGACATCATAAGCCAAAACCATTTTTGCTGTTTCGGTCTTAGCAGCGTTAACTGCAACTTTAACAGATGGTTGCTTGTAATCTTTATTAAAACTTCTAATGTAAGAGATTACTTGCCAACGCTGCTCTTCATTTAAGGTATTGGCAAAGGTGGGCATCAAATTCTTGCCATTGGTTAGAATGAAAAACATCTCCCCATCACTAAATTTTTGATATTCAGCCGATGCTGGATCTATCGTAAAAGAAACCAATTTAGCATAATTCCCTTTTCCCGGATCGCCGTGGCATGACTTACAGTTGACTTGGTAAATCTGATCACCGCTCTTTACAGTTTCTTGCGTGAATAAAAAGGGTGCAGTTTTTGCTTTTGCTTCTGCAGGAATTGTGTTTGTTTGCGCTAAAAGGTTTACTGATAGAGCAACAATCCCTAAACTGCTGATAAATATCTTTTTCTTGAATTGCATATGCTTAATGCTAATTAAGTATCAGTTATGTTCGTTTCCTTCCTCCGTCTCGTCCTTAATAATTCCGTTGTGAACTGCAGTCTCCCAGACTGGAATAACAGGAAATAGCTTTGCAAGAACAGTTACAATCATCAATACCATTATTATAGGAGCGATTGAAATGAGGATTTCGACAAGAGTTGGGGTGTAAACCATAAAGTTATCAGGAACATGCTGCATTGGAAGGAATGGATGCTCCTGTGTTGGCACAACAATAATATACCGCTTTAGCCACGAACCAATCAAAACGGCAACCCCAATTAAAAGCATGGGTAACGGTTTGCGGAATCGTTTAAATAGAAGAAGAATTATCGGAATAATTAGGCCAAGTCCTTGAACTCCCCAGAATAGTAACGCATGCTCACCGGCAAATAGTTGATGAATATGGACCGCATCGAATTTCTTCATTTTATAACCCGGAACAAGGAACTCGTTTAGGTTGAAGTAAAGGTAAACCAACGAGACTAGGATGAGTAACTTCGCTACTTTATCGAAATGAAAATCGGTGATGTGATTTTCAAGTTTGTAATTTTTGCGGAAGAAGTACATTGCCACAATTAAGCATGATAAGCCCGATACAAAAGCGCCACTGACAAAGTAAGGTCCGAATATGGATGAATCCCAACCCGGGCGAAGAGTAACTGCAAAAAGCCACGAAGTTACAGTGTGTATTGATAGTGCAACTGGGATAATCAGAATCAACATGATGATAGTAATTCGCTTAAGAATCTTAACCTCTGCAACAGTTCCTTTCCAACCTAGCGAAAGGATTTCGTATGCTTTTTGAAGTAGCTTTGGTCGGCCTGCAAGATGATCTTTGCCATATGCCAAATCGGGAATCATAGTGATATAGAGAAGCAATAAACTAATTGCAAAGTAAGATGTAACAACAGTTACGTCCCATAGAATAGGTGATTGAACTCTTCCATGTAAAAAAACATAAGCTAATCGTTCGGGACGACCCATGTCAGAAACAATTACCAACCCAGCAACAGCGGCGAATGCAACAGCAATTATTTCGGCAATTCGAGTTAATGGGGTTACCCATTTTTGTCCGGTAAGGCCAACAACACCGCTAATGAGCATCCCAACCAAACTGGTTGCTACGAAGAAAACGAAGTTTGAAATGTAAATACCCCACGAAACGTAATCGCGAATGCCTGCAACACCCAATCCATCGCGCAATTGGATGTAGTATGCATAAAGGCACACCAAAAGAGCAATTGAAAGAAAAGCCATCCACGCATGAAAGCCTTTGTTAAGGTTGACTGTTCTGAATAAATCAGCTATATGGTTTCCCAAAGTATTTTCATTTTGGGTATTGGTTTTTGTTTCAGCCATACTTTACGATTTATGTTCGTTCTGATTAGCGTTATCATCCTCGAATGGGAAAAGCCTGTTCTTTGGTGGTAGGTAGAATACTCTTGGCTTAGTACCTAACTCTTCCATAAGTTGGTAAGCGCCATTATCTCTTAAGAGTTGACTTAACCTTACTGTTTCTTTGGTTGTTCCATTGGTAACGGCATCCTCGTTCTCATCGCCAAAGTAATAAACCCCATTTGGACAAGCCGAAACGCAGTAGGGTAATTGATTTACTCTAAGCCTATCGGCGCTAAAGCAGCATTTGGTAATTGTTCCTTTCTTCTGGGGAACGTTCAACTCAATATCATAGACCAATTCTTTATCCTTGTCGGCATCTTTAGGTTCGAACCAGTTGAACGAGCGTGCAGAGTATGGACAGGCTGCAATACAGAAACGGCAACCAATACAGCGCTCATTATCAATAAGTACTATACCATCATTCCGTTTGAATGTTGCATCAACAGGGCAAACCGAAACGCACGGCGGGTTGTCGCAATGCTGACATGGTTTTGGCATATGATAGTAAGGAGTCCTATCTGTATCCTTCATCTGAAGAGTGTTGATATGATACTGGTCAGGTCTTAGATGATGTGCCTCTTGACATGATTCAATGCATTTGCGAGCATTCCGGCATTTCGATAAATCGACTACCATAACCCAACTTTTACCGGGAATACCTAAACGTCCTCGTTCTTGATATTCGGTTAGTCTATCAATATCAACGTGCTTTATGGCAAGAGAATCAACCTCCACTAGTTTACCATCAGCAGTTAAAAGTTTGACATGTTGCCCTTTCTTTTTATCCTCGAAATGCTTGGCTGCATAAAGCGAACCGCCTAGCGCAACGCCGCCAA
>JBPXJX010000171.1:0-2669 GCA_051715525.1 Bacteroidales bacterium | reverse complement strand
ACAAATGGCGCGCCATGCGCACAAATGGTGTAGATGAAAGGTTTTGCACTGGCAATGCTTCCGACTGGGAAAAGTTCGAAAAATGGGCAGAAACTGTGCCTCATACCATGAGAAATCCTCTATACCATTGGACTCATTTAGAACTAAAGCGATATTTTGGGGTTGAGGAGTTACTAAACAAACAAACAGCCAAAAGGATATACGATAAAGCCTCTGAAAAATTGAGTCACGATGAGTTTAGGGTTCAAGGATTACTCACCATGATGAATGTTGAATCGTTATGTACCACCGACGATCCTACCGACTCACTAGAGTTTCATAGTCAAATTGAGGGTCAAAATCTAACATTTAAGGTTTTTCCTACTTGGAGACCCGATAAGTCAATGGCAATCGAGAATCTTGATGCCTACAATGAATATTTGGATAAGCTAAGCAAAGTTTCAGGTATCGAAATCAATAGCTATTCGGCGTTAATCGATGCGCTCAGAAAACGTCACGATTTCTTTGCATTGTTAGGATGCAAATTATCCGATCATGGAATCGAAAACTTTTATGCCGAAGATTATACGATTTCTGAGATAGAATCAATATTTGCTAAAGCACGAAAGCGGATACAGCTAAGCCAATCAGAAATTCTAAAGTTTAAATCTGCCGCCCTATACGATTTGGCAATTCTAGATCACGAAAAGGGTTGGGCTCAGCAGTTCCATATTGGAGCACTTAGGAATAATAATTCTCGCCTGCTTAAAAAGTTAGGCCCCGATACAGGTTTCGACTCAATTGGCGATTTTCAGGTTGCCGTTCCAATGTCTCGCTTCCTCGACCGCCTCGACAAAAACGACAAGCTAGCAAAAACCATTATCTACAATCTAAACCCAGCCGATAATGAGGTAATTGCAACAATGATAGGCAATTTTCAGGATGGCTCAATTGCCGGTAAAATTCAATTTGGTTCAGGTTGGTGGTTCCTCGATCAGAAGGATGGAATGGAAAAGCAAATCAATGCACTTTCTACACTAGGATTACTCAGCCGATTTGTTGGAATGCTAACCGACTCAAGGAGCTTCCTCTCCTACCCTCGCCATGAGTATTTCCGTAGGATACTTTGCAATCTACTTGGAAAAGATATCGAGAACGGAGAACTCCCCAACGATATCGATTTTATTGGTGCTATGGTCGAAGATATTTGCTATAACAACGCTAAAAACTACTTCAAGTTCAATTCATAAAACTTAATAATTGATGGAAAAAGTTGTCACATTTGGAGAGATAATGCTACGTTTAGCCACACCAGGTTTTGAACGTTTTGGACAATCGAATACGCTAAATGCTACCTTCGGAGGTGGTGAAGCCAACGTTGCCGTTTCTCTTGCAAATTATGGAATAGATACTCGTTTTGTAACACGCCTACCTAAAAACGATATTGCTGAATCATGTATGCGAGAACTTCGTGGTTTTGGAGTTGATGTATCGCACATTGTAAGAGGTGGAGAAAGAATTGGAATTTACTTTCTCGAAACTGGCGCAGTAAATAGAGCAAGTAAGGTGATTTACGATAGAGCACACTCATCGATTGCAGAAATTAAACCGGGTGATATTAACTGGGATAAGGTTTTTGAGGGAGCAACCTGGTTTCACTGGACAGGAATAACACCTGCCATATCAGAAAGCGCAATGCAAGCATGCGCCGAGGCGATAAGAATAGCGAACCAGAAAGGTATTACCGTTTCAACCGACCTCAACTATCGCAAAAACCTCTGGAAGTATGGCAAATCAGCAAAAGAGGTTATGACAGAACTAGTAAAAGGTTGCGATGTTATTCTTGGAAACGAGGAGGATGCCGAAATGGCCTTAAGCATTAAACCCGAAGGTGTTGATGTAACCGGAGGACATGTAGATTCCAAAGCCTATCTCTCTGTTTCGGAGCAAATCATGAAGCAATTCCCAAAGTGCAAAAAAGTAATTACGACCCTACGAAGTTCAATCAACGCAAACCATAACAACTGGTCAGGCGTGCTTTACGATGGCAAACAGCTATTTGAAGCTCCAACTTACCAGATAACCCACATTGTTGATAGAGTTGGTGGCGGAGATTCGTTTATGGGCGGATTAATTTACGGATTGCTAACCTTTAAAGAAGACTCTCAAAAGGCGCTAAACTTTGCAGTTGCTGCATCGTGCTTAAAGCATACAATTTATGGTGACTACAATAGAGTTACCGTTGACGAAGTGCTGAAACTAATGGAAGGCGACACATCTGGCAGGGTTAGTCGTTAATTTGAAAAACAAGAATTAATCTAAAATACAATGGCTCGATTTAAAAGATTACAAGTGCTTAACACTTTCGTTGCAACGGGAGTTGTTCCCTTGTTTTACCATAAGGACCCAGAGGTAGTGAAAAAGGTTATTGCTGCATGCTACAACGGAGGTGCTAGAGTATTCGAATTCACCAACAGGGGTGACTTTGCGCATGAGGTTTTCTCTGAAGTAAATAAGTGGGCTGCCAAGGAATGTCCCGAGATGATTATGGGCGTTGGCTCTGTGGTTGATGCTGGAACAGCATCGTTATACATTCAACTTGGAGCTAACTTCATAGTGTCGCCTTCGCTTAACCCCGATTTAGCAAAGGTTTGTAATCGCAGGAAAATTGCGTGGATGCAGATCGGAAG
>JBPXJX010000170.1:0-3536 GCA_051715525.1 Bacteroidales bacterium | reverse complement strand
AAATTTGAATCGTGTATTTTTTTAACCGTATCTTCCCAGCTGCCAAGCAAAGTGCCCGATCTTGTACCAGCCACTAAATGGTGAGCCTCATCTGCAATTAAAACAATCTTCTTATTATTAAAATCTTCGTATGTTACGCTATTCTCTTTAGTGTTGTTTAAGTCGGTATGGAGCTGTTGTATTGTTGTAAACTTTATATTGATATTTTGATTATCGGCTTCGTCAAAGTTTTCAATTTCTTTAATAAATACTTGCTTTCCGTCAATTACAATTTTTTTGTTGAATAGATACTTTGATGCCTGCTGATTGAGGAAGTTATCCTTGGTTTTTTGAATGATATTATTGCTATTTACAAAAAACAAAAAGTTGCGATAGCCTTTTTGGTAAAGGTGCAACATTAAGCCAGCCATTATTAGCGTTTTGCCGCTGCCAGTTGCCATATTGTAAAGCAAGTGGTAAGGCCTATTTGGTTTCTCTTCTAACTCTTCTTGGTCTAAGTAGATGTAACGCTTAAATGCCTCAACCTGATATGGACGCAGCCCAAAGCTAGGCTTTAGATTGTTGCTAATCCAAATAGGTACATTAACTTGCGCCAACGCTCTTTTAGCAAACGGGTTATTAAATATTTCGTGAAGAAATGCCATTTGCTTACTTCTTAATTTGATAAAAATCTTTGGTTGCGCTCTTTTCTTCATTAGTGCAGGCAAACTCAGTATCATTAAGCGATGATAGGTTTACATACAGCTGGTTTTTATCTAAAAGCTCGCAAAGGTGTTGTTTCTGCTCTTTTAGGGTCAGCGCTTTAAATTCTTCTAAATACTCGTCCTGTTTTTTTATGTCGACATTATAGTTCATAAAGCTTTTGGCTTTCATTTGAACCCATATTTGTAAAAGTTTCTTGGTGTCCTTTGCCTCTTCGATCTGTTCAATAAACGCTTGGTTGTATTTTTTTAGCTCAAGGTATACAAACGAGCCACCACCTTCCCAATTCACATCTTCATCTTCCGAAATACCCGTTAAATCGCCACCAATAACATTTTTCATTCGTTGAATTGATAAATCAATTTGGCTTTGTAGCTGTTCCAGGCCAATAAACTGCCGACCCAATTTATGAGAGACTGCTGCCGTTGTTCCACTTCCTAAGTGGTAATCGAGCACAATATCATTCGGTTTTGTGAAGATTTGAATTAAAAATTTTAAGAGCTCTTCGGGTTTCTTGCCGTTTCGAAACAAAACATCTCCTTGCTTTGAAACGTTGTTGTACTCCTTTTCAAAGTTGAAGAAGTTCGGATATTGCTTTTTTGTAACATCGCTACTTGTGGGCATGCCCTGATAGTAACCCCCGTTCTTTTTGCCCTTTGCCGCTGAGTAAAAAAATCTATGGCTAACGGAGTCATCGCCCATATCAGGAACTTTGAATAGCGTTTCGGGTGGATACCCGGTTAGCTTCTCAAGGTATTTAACAAAGAATCTACCGCTGCTATTCTTTTCGCGTATTGAGCCACGAATGCTAATTTTCTTTAATCCATTTTTGCTAGGTGGAACTGAAACAACTCTATATTGATTGGGTAGATAAATTTCTACGCTTTTTGATCCGCATTGAATTACCTCAGGTTTAGCGCCTGATTTTAGTTCAATCATTAAGGAGTAATCATCAATAGTTTTTTGTTCTTCAACAAAAGGCATTTTTTTACTCTTATCATTCGAGTAAATAAGAATGTATTCAATAACATCATTGAACTCCTTATCGCCTGTTAGGGCTCGGTCGGGATGCCTTACCTGAATATTGAAATCGCATAAATGCTTTTCGAATAAATCGTTCATTAGAACTTTCAGGTACGCGTACTGGTGAAACGAGCATTGAACCATGAAAACGCCCGAAGGAGCTAACAATTTTTTTGCTAGCTCAATACGGTTCTTCATAAAAGTTAGCCATGTTGATTGGTTAAACGAATCGTTGTATTTGAACGAATCGCTTCCCGTATTGTATGGCGGGTCGATATATATTAGCTGTATTTTACCCCTGAAATTTGGAGTTAAGCTGGCTATACCCAGTAAATTGTTGCCCTTTATAATTAAGCTGTCGGTAATTGTGCCCTTTTCGTTTCGGTTAAATTGGCTTATACTTTTTTCTCCTTTTTTGTCGAAGCGCTTGGTGTTAGTTAAAACTTTTGGCTCAAGGAGCTGGGTGATTTCGTCTTGTGCTAAGATTTCGTTGAAGAATATCTCTTCGCGCTTATCCTCTTCGCGGCTTTGTCCGCCTTCCAAAATACAATCTTTAAACGGCCATACCAGGGCAACCTCGTTGCGTTGTTTCAGGTATTTACCATCGATGGTTAGCCCAACCTTGTTCTTGAATTGGGTATAGCTGTCGTTCAGGTAGTTTTTCTGCTCTAAAAACTGCACAAATAGGTTGAGGTTAAAAACCAAGGCGCCTTTTACGTTTACAAAAAACTTCTCTTTCAGCAGGGTATTTTCAATCAACAAACCAATAAGCTCCTCGTCAAAATTCTGTGCTTTGTTCAGTATCACCCATTTCTTAAGTTCACCATTATCTGTCAAAAAGTTGGGTTCTTTCCTAAGCTGTTGATCTAGTATCTCGAATAGTTTCATTTATAACAAAACCTTAAAATTTAAGAATCAAAAATACATTTTTGATGCCGTTAATTTATATTTCTTGTCAACGAATTATCAAGAGATGGTGGTTGTTAGGGTGGGAGCGGAGCGGTCCAATGCTGATTACGTTGTTCATCCCGTCATTGTGAGCGAATCAATCACTTATTGAAACAAAAAACATTATTACAAAATTGAAACTTTGACTAACTACTTCTACTTTCTTTTGCTACCACCAAAAGAAAGTAGCAAAGAAAAGTCACCGCTCCCGAATCGTTTTCTAATTTTTATGTCATGCTGGATTTCCTGCCGGAGCACAATTGCTGCTTTGAGTATAGGGAATAGATTGTTTCTTGACGCAGTGCTCCTACGCTTGACTTCCCACACCAGCACTCCTCAAAATTTACGAAAACGATTCGAAGGCGGGTTGGTTTTGAGAGTGAGCCCATTCCGTCATTGCGAGCGGAGCAATCAAATCTGTTACGAAAAATATTTCTGCTTGTGGGGGAGAAGGGATTGCTATAAACTTCCTAGAATAACTAAGCCGACCCCTATAAGTATTCCGGCAAGAACTATTCCCCTGCGACGTAAACTCGATTCTTTGAAGTACAATGCTCCAGCAGTAAAAACCAAAACGGCAGAGGCTCTACGCACAATAATAAGTATTGAAACCAGCGATCCATCGTATGATAGCGCTTTAAAGTAGAGGTAATCAGCAACAATAAGAAAAAGCCCAATCAACGGTATCGACCACCTCCACGAGAATTCTGTTGAACTCTTTCTGTTTGGATACCAGATTACGGCAACAATTGCCAGTAGTATTAGCGAAGTATATATGGAGAACCAAGATTGCATGGCAATTCTATCGTATTCGCGAACCAGATACTTGTCGAAAAGAGCGCTGATGCTATTAAAGATTATGC
>JBPXJX010000169.1:0-4677 GCA_051715525.1 Bacteroidales bacterium | reverse complement strand
AGGCGCCAATTTGAACCCAAACCGAATCTTTTTTCCATTTAAAGTCTTTTACATCATATGTAAAGTAGTGAGTATCGCCAGTAATCCCATTAATAATCTGAATAAAGGCATGCGAAGAACCGTTTGCCAAAGAAATGCCCGGGATAAATGCGTAAACATTGTTATTGTCAGCCGAAACGTTTTTAAAATACCACCCTTCAAAGTAATTTTTCTTGTTGAGATGTCCTTGGAAAACTTCAGTTTTAAATACTTTCATGAAGAATGGGTTTAGAGGTGAGCGTTTGTATTATTGTACAATATACGACGGTTTGGCAAATTGAAAAGAAATATCCATTTTTACCATCATTGAATTGAAAGAATAAATCGAACTATGCCAACCGATAGAGAAAAAATTGAGCAGTGGTCGTTGGGCTACCATTTGCTAAAGTCTTATACCGATTTTTGTTTTAAAATCTACTTTAGAACTAAGGTGATTGGGCTTAAAAAACTACCAACCGATAAAAGTTTGATATTTGCTCCAAACCACCAAAATTCGCTTATCGATGCTTTGGCAGTTCTATCAATTAAAAGGTGGCAACCCGTTTTTTTGGCTAGAGCCGATGTTTTTAAAGGAAAAACTCTTCGAAAGATTTTAACTTTTTTCAAAATTCTTCCTGTTTATCGCATTCGCGATGGCTATCAGAACCTTGCGCTCAACGATGATATCTTCCGCAAAACGCTTGATGTTCTTAAGAATCGCAATGGTATTGGAATTTTGCCCGAGGGCAACCATTTTGGGCAGCGTAGGCTCAGAACTTTAAAAAAAGGAATAGCTCGAATCTCTTTTCAGGCTGAGGATGCATGTAATAACGAGTTAAATATCCAAATTATTCCTGTTGGGCTAAACTATAGCAACTACATAAATTTGCGAAGCAAATTGCTTATTCGTTTAGGCGACCCCATTGATGTAAGCAAATATCTCGATCTGTATCGTCAAAACCCTGCTCAAGCCTACAATGCTCTTATCGAGGAGCTAGAGGTTGGCATGAAAAAGGAGATGATACAAATTGATGATGAGGCAACATACAACGAGTATGAATCGCTTCGCGAGATTTTCACCCCTGCTTATATCAAAAAGAACCGCTTATCGTGCGGCCAAAACTCCCAGTTTGAGGTTGATAAAAAGATGATTGCTGCTGTAGATGGCTACAGGGTAAAGGATCAAACAGGGTTCGACCTATTGATGAATCAAACTAGAGATTATTCATCAAAAATTAAGGAAGCTGGATTAACCTACAAATCGGTTCAAAAATCGGCACTTAAGCTTTGGGCTTTAATTTTGAAAGTTCCAATTCTTATAGCAACTCTTCCGCTATTCATTTATGGATATGTAAATAATTTTATTCCTATTTCTGCTGCCTATAAGGTAAGCCAAAAGATTAAGGATGATCAGTTTATTAGCTCAATCCGCTTTGTTGTTGGAATGTTTCTATTCCCGATTGCCTACCTAATTCAAACATTACTGTTTTGGGCAATTTCTGGAAATGGGATATATGCACTTTACTATTTAGCTAGTTTAATATTGGGCGCAATCTTTGCTTACCAATGGAGGAAATGCTATTACAACGCAATTGCTGATATTAAGTGGGTAAAGGCAATCCTTGCAAAGAAAGATTTAAAGAATAATCTGCTAGAATTCAATGCTTCGATATACAATACAGTTGAAAGGCTGATGTAGATTATTCCCGTTTAACTTAAGGCTTCAAAGTTTTGACTTTGAGGCCTTTTTGTTTTTATCGTTGATCTATTCCTGCTAATCGATTGACAACAATCAGTATAACTTATTCCTTGTTTATTTAAACATTTGTTTAAAGGGGTTGTTTATCCAATATTCCAATTTATTGCCTTTGCTAGATATTTCAAACCCTAACAAACAAAACGTTATGAACTTTGAATTCACTGAAGAGCAATTGATGATTCAACAATCGGCTCGTGATTATGCCCAGCGTGAGCTGATGAAAGATGTTCTACACCGCGACGAACATTGCGAATTTCCAGCACAGCACATTAAAAACCTTGCCGAGCTCGGCTTTATGGGGATGCTTGTTAGCCCTCAGTACGGCGGAAGCGGGTTAGATACAATTTCGTATGTTCTGGCAATAGAGGAGATTTCCAAGATTGATGCCTCGGTTGGTGTAATTATTTCGGTGAATAATTCGCTTGTTTGCTATGAACTCGAAGAGTTTGGGACCGAGGAGCAGAAGCAGAAATACCTTGTTCCTCTCGCCAAAGGCGAAAAGTTGGGAGCGTTCCTATTGTCAGAGCCCGAGGCGGGCTCCGATGCAACCTCGCAGCACACAAAGGCTATCGAGAATGGCGATCACTATATTTTAAACGGTACAAAGAATTGGATTACCAACGGCGGAACTGCCGATACATATATCGTAATTGCTCAAACTCATCCCGAGAAAGGGCATAAAGGCATTAATGCTTTTATTGTTGAACGAAAAACAAAAGGAGTTTCCGTGGGAATTCACGAGAATAAGATGGGCATGCGCAGCTCCGATACACACTCAGTTATGTTTACTGATGTTGTTGTTCCAAAAGAGAATAGACTTGGTGATGATGGTATGGGTTTTAAAATTGCAATGAAAACCTTAGAGGGTGGACGCATTGGCATTGCTTCACAAGCGCTTGGCATTGCTTCAGGAGCACTCGATTTTGCTACAAAGTATGCTAAAGAGCGTAAAACTTTCGGAACCGAGATAATAAACCATCAGGCAATTGCATTTAAGTTAGCCGATATGGCTACCGAAATTGAGGCGGCTAGATTTTTATGCCTTAAAGCTGCTTGGTTAAAGGATAACCATCAGCCTTATGGCACTTCTAGTGCGATGGCAAAACTGTATGCTGCCGAAACGGCAATGAAGGCTACAACCGAAGCGGTTCAAATTCACGGTGGCTATGGTTATGTAAAGGAGTATCACGTGGAAAGGTTGATGCGCGATGCCAAGCTAACTCAAATTTATGAGGGAACATCCGAGATTCAGAAGATTATTATATCGAGAGCCTTATCAGGAAAGTAGTTATAAGAAATCTCGTCATTGCGAGCGTAATTTGCGAAGCAATCCTTAAAATAAGATTGCTTCGATTCGAAAAGAGTCTTACAAAGAAGAAATTTCGATTGTAATTAATATACAAATTTTATGATCAACCCCGAAGCCTATAAATCACAAAATCATATCCGAATTGTTACGGCTACATCACTTTTCGATGGGCACGATGCCTCAATAAATATAATCCGAAGGATAATACAGTCATCGGGAGGAGAAGTGATTCATCTAGGGCATAATCGATCTGTTGATGAGATTGTAAACTGTGCAATTCAAGAAGATGTCCAGGCAATTGCAATAACCTCTTACCAAGGAGGTCACATGGAGTTTTTTAAGTATATGTTCGACCTGCTCAAGCAAAAAGGCTGTGGACATATTAAGGTTTTTGGCGGTGGGGGTGGTGTTATCCTTCCTGAGGAAAAACAAGAACTCGAAGATTATGGAATTGCCGGCATCTACTCTCCAGACGATGGTCGTAGAATGGGCTTACAAGGGATGATAAACGATTTGATTCAAAAATCCGATTTCCCTTTAGGCCAAAGGGAAATTAAACTTTCAAAAGTTAAAGAAAAGGATATCAACGAGATTGCTTCGCTAATAACCAAAGCCGAAAATTTTCCCAATGAAGCAGTTGATTATATTGATCAGGTTAAACATCAACTTAAAAACGCAAAAGCACCAATCATAGGCTTTACAGGAACAGGTGGTGCAGGAAAATCTTCGCTGGTTGATGAAGTCGTACATCGATTTATTGATCAGTATCCAAACCTCAAAATAGGAATTGTTTCTGTCGACCCATCGAAACGAAAGGATGGCGGAGCTCTACTTGGCGATCGTATTCGGATGAACTCTATCAACCATCCAAATATTTTCATGCGCTCGCTCGCGACCCGTCAGGCAAACCTTGCACTTTCGGCGCATGTTCCCGATACGCTAAATATATTGAAGTATGCTGATTTCGATTTACTTATTCTCGAATCTTCGGGTATTGGGCAGTCAGATACCGAGATAATCGACTTTAGTGATGTTTATTGTTATGTAATGACTCCCGAGTATGGCGCTGCATCGCAGCTTGAGAAGATTGCCATGCTCGATTATGCCGATATTGTTGCCATCAACAAGTTTGATAAGCAGGGAGCACTCGATGCCCTAAGGGATGTGAAAAAACAGTATCAACGAAATTTTAAACATTTTGATATAGATGTTGATTCCATGCCAGTTTATGGCACCATCGCTTCGCAGTTCAATAACGATGGTCTTAATATCTTCTTTGAAAGGCTGAAAGAGGTCATTAAAAAGAAAACGGGTTTTGCTTTTCCTAAATCGGAAAGCGGCTTGAAGCGTACGTTTACTGCGGATCAAATAATTCCTAATAGTCGAGTTCGCTATCTATCTGAGATTGCCAATACTGTTAGATCGTATAATGATAAAGTCAATGCTCAGTCTGAGCTTGCCAATAAGTTGCAGCATCTCACATTTTCGCTTAAAGAGTTTGAAAAAGAAAAGGATATAGAATCGAAGTTTAAATCAAGAATTGAGGAGCTAAAGGAGCAGCTTGGTAAGGAAAATCTTTCGATTTTGGATA
>JBPXJX010000168.1:0-4845 GCA_051715525.1 Bacteroidales bacterium | reverse complement strand
TACCAAAATTCATCATACTAAATCAACCCAGTTTTTAAGAATTTGAAAGCCATGCTCAGTCAAAATCGACTCAGGATGGAATTGAACTCCTTTTACATTTAATGATTTATGGCTAATTCCCATAATATTCCCGTCAACATCAACTGATGTAGCAATTATTTCAGATTCAGCAATTGGTTGCCCAACTACCCATGAATGATAGCGTGCGCTTAAAAACTGGTTTGGTAAACCTTTATATAGTTTTTCATTTGAATCTAAAACCATGGTCATTCTTTCAATACCATGATGAACCGTTGGCATATTAATAAGCTCTAACCCATAGTAAGTTCCAATTGCCTGATGCCCCAAACAAATGCCAAGAATTGGTTTTGTTTTACAATAAATCTCAATAATTCTGTGCAAATTCTTTGTTTCTTGAGGTAAACCTGGTCCAGGAGAAAGAATAATACCATCAAATTGGTCAAGTGATTTAATATCAACACTATCGTTTCGGATACAAGTAACAGAATTAACCATTTGCTCAAAGTAGTGAACAAGGTTATAGGTAAACGAATCGTAACAGTCAATAACTACCAAATTCATAATCGAAAATAAAAGTGCAAATGAATATCATTTTTGTTAATTTCGGAGTCAATTAATCAAACAATTATTAACATGAAGAAAATAATAAATACTGATAAAGCCCCAAAGGCAATTGGGCCTTACAGTCAAGCCGTTGAGGCTAACGGGATGCTTTTCATCTCAGGGCAAATACCAATCGATCCTACAACGAGTAAACTTATTGAGGGTGGCATTAAGGAACAAACTGAGCAAGTAATGAAAAATATTGGTGCTATTCTTGAAGCCGCAGGCCTTAACTACTCAAATGTAATTAAGTCGACATGCTTACTTAGCGACATGGATAACTTTACTGCTATGAACGAGGTTTATGGTCGTTACTATTCCGCTGAAATGCCTGCACGTGCAGCTTATGGAGTAGTAAAACTACCTTTGGGTGCATTAATCGAAATTGAAACGATAGCAGCACGATAAAAAGAAAATAAAGATCAATAAAAAAGCCCTCAAGCAAATGCTTAAGGGCTTTTTTAATATATATATAAAACTGGAATTACTCGGCAATAACTTCAAATTCGATTTTAACCTTAACCTCGCGGTGAAGCTTAACTTCGGCGGTATAACTACCAACCTCTTTAATTTGCTCCTCCTGAAGGCTGATGGTTCTGCGATCGATATCGAAACCTTTAGCAGCAAGTGCTTCAGCAATCTGAATAGTGTTAACAGAACCAAAGATTTTACCAGTTGAACTGGTCTTAGCACCAATAGAAAGCTTAACGCCCTCTAGCTTGTTTGCTATAACTTCAGCATCAGCTTTAATCTTAGCTTCTTTATGAGCGCGTTGCTTAATATTCTCAGCAAGAACCTTTTTTGCAGACTCAGTAGCAGTTATTGCAAATCCTTGTGGAATTAAGTAGTTACGTGCATATCCGTTTTTAACCTTAACAATCTCGTCTTTGTTACCTAGGTTTTGTACGTCCTGTTTAAGAATGATTTCCATCTAAAAGTCCTCCTCTACCTTAAATTATTTCAATAAATCGGTTACGAATGGCAGAATAGCCAAATGACGAGCCCTTTTAACAGCAGTAGCAACTTTACGTTGGAACTTAAGCGATGTACCTGTTAAACGACGTGGAAGAATTCTTCCTTGCTCGTTGAGGAATTTTTTAAGAAACTCTCCGTCTTTATAATCAACGTATTTGATTCCATTTTTCTTAAAACGGCAGTATTTTTTCTTTTTAACCTCTACAGTTGGAGGTGTTAAATACCTGATTTCTGATTGATTCTGGTTCATGGTTATGCCTCCTTTGCTTTAGATTCAACTTTAGCGCTACGCTTCTTCTCAGCATATTCAAACGCATACTTATCCATTCTGAAAGTTAAGAACCGGATAATGCGCTCGTCACGACGGTACTGAACTTCCAGCTTATCAATCAATGCACCTTCTGCTTCAAACTCTATTAAATAGTAGAAGCCAGTAGATTTCTTTTGAATGGGGTAGGCCAATTTACGTAAGCCCCAGTTTTCCTCGTGTACAATCTTACCGCCATTGTCGGTAATCACACTCTTGAATTTGGTAACCGCTTCCTTCATCTGGGCCTCAGACAAAACGGGAGTTGCAATGAAAACGGTTTCGTAATGGTTTAACATAGTTTAATTGATTAGTTTATAAATAATGAGGCGGCAAAAGTAGGTAATTTTACTTTAACTAGCAATAATTGAGGTTTTTTTAATCAAAATTATTGTTATCAGATTTAAATAGATTCAACAAAAGGTTTAAATCGTTCACTTTCTCGCTATTACCTAGCTTTTCAAATGAATAAATTAAGCTATATATAAGCTGATACATGGTAATCATATTTGAGCAAGGGAGAAAATACTCATCATTAAGCGCAATATTTTGCTGATTTAGGAAATGTTCAATTTCTCTCCTGCCAAGAATTGAGCCTCTGTTGAATGGATTGATGTAGAATAGGATGCTATCTTTCGGATCTTCAGATGTGGTAGTCTTAAACCTATCTTTATAAGCTAAAATGAAATTTTTTGGCAGGTTTACAGCATAAATTGGTAAACCAAGACGCTGAGCAACTATTGAATAAAGTATCGCCATAGATATTGGCCCGCCTTTCTTACTTTCAATGACCTGACTTATAAAACCGTTTTGCGGAGCAAAGAAATTGGACGTATTGCTTGAGAAACCGTGAATATCGTAAAATATATGATTTAGAATTTTAACCTTTTCGAGAGCAGTTAAGTTCTCGTTCAACTCAATCCAAACATCCTTTCTGACCCTATCAATAACCTTTTCGAGGTTTGAATATTGAGTATCAGGGTATTGATACAGCGAAAGAAAGTATGCACCCTCAAGCATATCAACAGCACCTGCTTTAATCCACTTTTTGAGGTTTTCAATTGTACTATTCAGCTGAATGGTATGAATAAGCAACTCTATCCGCCTTTGAGCCAATTCGCTACTAGAACTTTCCCATGTTTTTTCGAGTAAAGGAACTACGCTCAATCCATGGCTAACGATATTCACTGATATTGCATTATAAACCTCCTGATCGGGATCATCCAATAAGGCAATTAGGGCATATAATTCGGTTTCAGGCATTAGCAATCGTTGTTTATTCAGTCAACTTCACTAGCGTTTGTTCAATTAAACTCATTATTGCTGGTTTGTAATCCTTCGTTGCATCCTTAATAACTCTGTTTGCAATTATTGCACAAATAGTAACAGAGTCGTGACCTAAAAGTTTAGAGAGACCGTTAATTGCCGAACTTTCCATTTCAAAGTTAGTAATTCTGCGACCGTTATAACTGAACGATTCTATCTTTTCGTTAAGATGTGCATCAGCAAGTGGCAACCTTAATACTCTACCTTGAGGGCCATAAAATCCAGGAGCTGAAATTGTAACCCCTTTTATAGTATAGCTCTCGAAAAGCTTAACTAGTTTTTCAGATGAGTAGGTAAAATAGGGTTTTGCACATTGGGCATTCCAACCGGTATGTTTCAAGAAGGCTTGCTCCATGGCTAAATCGCAAACTTTATCGCGATTAGCATAGAAGTTCAGAAGTCCATCGAAACCAATACTTATTTCTGTTAAAACAAAACTTGCAAGAGGAATATCAGGCTGCAAAGCACCTGATGTACCCAATCGAACCAGCGTTAATTTACGATGTGTATCCTTAACCGTTCTTGTTTTCAGATCGATATTAGCTAACGCATCCAACTCGTTAACAACTATATCAATATTATCGGTACCAATACCGGTTGAAAGTACGGTTATTCTTTTACCGTTGTATATACCTGTAGTTGTGGAAAATTCACGGTTCGAAATGGTGAACTCTTTACTACTAAAAAAACTCGAAACGGTTTCGACCCTACCTGGATCGCCAACCATTAATATGGTATCCGAAATTTGTTCGGGGAGAAGATGTAGGTGAAAGATACTTCCATCTGAATTTAAAATCAACTCCGAAGGCTCAATTACTCTCATATTTCAACTTTTATTATAGGTTGCTAAGGTACTAAATTTATATATTTACCTTCAAAAAATAGAAAAGTAAACTAGTATAATATAGAATTTTGGAACATTTAGCTAAAGCTTAGGAAAAGAAGTATCCCTAAATATTCCTAAATCGATTATCTTTGCAAAAAAACAGAAAATAATAATGATTCAAAGAATACAATCCGTTTACCTATTAGTTGCAACAGCTTTAATAGGCTTTTTATTCTTTTTTCCTTTTGCATCTTTCGTTGTTGAACAGGATATGTCGATGTACCACATATCAATTAAAGGTTTAATACCTGATGTATCAGCAGCCAAACCAATATTTAGCGTTATACCTATTATAATACTAATTTCTGCGAGTATTGTAACTTTAATGGCTTCAATAATGCTTTTCAAACGTAGGATGCTTCAAATTAAAATCTGCATTTTAAATATTGTTTTAACCTTAGGGCTTCAAGGCTTAATTTATTATTTTGTAAACGTTTCGAAGCAACAACTTGGAGCACAAACTTCATTTAGCATCATATTTGTTTTCCCAATCATCGCAGCCATTCTCTCCTACCTCGCTATTAGAGGTATTGCAAAAGACGAGAAATTGATTCGTTCAATGGACAGATTGAGATAGTCTTAATTCTATACAAAAATAAAAACGCCGAAAGTATCGGCGTTTTTATTTTTGTATAGAATTTCTTTTACTCATATTTTAGCACACTAGCGGGGTTTCGCTTAGTGGCCTTATATACCTCAATGCTAATTGTTACTAAGGCAATTATGA
>JBPXJX010000167.1:0-4394 GCA_051715525.1 Bacteroidales bacterium | reverse complement strand
TTTCCCTACCTTTCAAAAGCCTCATCTGGCGATGTTCCTAATAAGGTATATTTTTATCTGGCTGAGACTTTCCGAAAGACCTATCGGTTCGATCAAGCTGTCGAATACTACCGTCGTTTTACTGTAAATGGTGGTTCTGCTGATGTTAAAACGGCTGAGATTGAGAAATATCTTAGCACTTGCGAAAATGGTAATTCACTTATCAAATACTTCTATTCACCACAGATTGTCGATAAGAAAAGAGTTTCTGCATCTGAGTTCTATCAATACTACACAATTGTACCAAAATCACTTTCAGTATTACCACTTTCAGATAACCTCAAATCTGAAACCGATCGCAAACAGGTAGAAACCTCTTTGATGGTTTCGCCATCAAACCCTCAGGAAGGCGATTATATCTACTTCTCAAGCTATGGAAAGAGCACTATTAATGGTAAGGATATCTATCGGATAAAGAAATTAGCCGACGGCTATTGGAGCAAACCCGAAAATCTCGGGTTGATAATAAATACTACTGAAGATGAGGATTACCCATATATTGCTCCCGATGGAATTACGCTATACTTTGCCTCAAAAGGGCATTACAGCATGGGTGGGTATGATATTTATCGTAGCGTTTACGATGCAAATGCAAAGCGATGGAGCAATCCCGAAAATCTTGGATTTCCATTCAGTTCAACGTTTGATGATTTTCTTTATGTACCCGATTCAAACGATAGTTTGGCCTGTTTCTCTACAAACCGAAGTATTGTTGGCGATAGCATTGATGTTGTGATGTATAGAGTTGATAATAACCCAATTCAACGCTCCTTTACTACTGTTGAAGACGTTCAACAAGTGGCACTCCTAAACCTGATTAATGAAAAAACTTCTAAATCCAATAAATCGGAGATTGTTAAGAAAGAAAAGGGAGAAGAGCAAGTAAAAGCAGCTAAACCAAAAGCAAAATCTGCCTCCTTTAATGCAGTTGAGAATGACCCTGAATACGTGAGGGTAATATCAAATGGTTTTTTAAAGCAAAAGGAAACGGACTCTTTAAGGGTAAGGCTTGAAAAATTGCGCGATCGCTTTGATTATATAAATACCGCAGAGGAACGAAAAACGCTTGAATCTAAAGTTGTGAAGGTCGAAAATGCGCTTTTGGCAGCACAAAGTGATGCAGATAAGCTCTTTGCTCAAGCTAGTCAAATTGAGCAGGAGTATTTAACAGGTAAGAGAAAGCCGCAAGGGCCAAATAATTCAACGTTTACAAACGATAATCCAGATTTTCTTTATCAAGCACAGTTTGCATCGACCGTTTTTCGAAGTGATGAAATAAATAGACTTATACAGATAGAGAAACTGCAAGGCCAAATTGCAACAGCGAGGGAAGATGCAGCATCTGCACGTAGCAAATATTTGGCTTGTACTGATAAAAACGATTCTACTTTAAATTGTGACGACTTGCAAAAACAAGCTAATCAAAAGATGAATGCATACTCATCTTTAATGGCAAAACTTTTTGAGGTTAAATTTCGGATTTACTCCGATTGTATTATGGTTGCCATTGTAAAAAGTGGCAATAATAATGGCGACGATTCTCGTGCCGAGGTAGATAGAGCCAATAGCCATTTTAGAGCCTCTAATACTATTAAGAACAACCTTTCCGATGAGGGTCGAAGTGAGAGTTTGTTCGAGGCTTCGCTGCTAAACGAGATTGGAATTATAAGACTCGAGTTAGCCTTTGCACGCACATGGGGTATGAACCTTTTCGAACAGCAGTCAACAAGTAAAGTAATTAAGTTAGAGAGAATGGCCTTCGGAAATCCATTACCTCCAGTTGTTTTAAAAACAGAGGTTGTAGAAGAGCCAAAAACTAAATCGGAAGTTAAGCAAGCCAATGTTATTGCAAAGGTCGATCAAAAGAATATCAATAGCGAGACAATTGTAATCAAGGAAGATGAACCATTGGCGTTTCAGATTTCAGAGAAGTCACCCTACGATGCACAAAACCCTATCCCTGTTAACGAAGTATTGCCCAATGGTGTTATTTATAAAATTCAACTTGGCGCGTTTAGCAAGCCACTTGATATAAACTCATTTAAAGGAATGAACCCAGTATCTATTGAAAGGCCAGTTGGGGCTAAGGTTTCGAAATATTTTATTGGAAGATTTAGAAAGTTTGCCGAAGCCGAAAAAGCATTATCTGTTGTTCGCTCAAAAGCCTTCAAGGAAGCTTTTATCGTTTCATGGCTCGATGGAAAATCCATGCCTGTAAGTAGAGCACAATCGATGGAGGGTAAGGTAAGTACATCAAGCCCCAAAAGCAGTATAGCTGATTCATCCATGAATAAGGGTAAAATTTTTCAAGTTAAAGTTGGTCAGTATAGTTCAAAAATTCCAGATGGCGTATTGCAAACTGTTAAAGCGATTGCTACTGGTAAAGATATATTTCGTAAAACAAACGATAAGGGTTTAGTTGTATACTCAATTGGCAATTACAACACGATCGATGAGGCCAATCGGGTTAAGGATAATCTTATTGCAAGCGGTGTGTCAACTGCCGAAGTGGTTACCCTTGAGATTGATAAAAAATAGCTATATTTGCAGCAAATTCGTTGATTATGAGGAGGACATCGTACAACTTGCCAATTGAGCGTTTAAAGAGGGAAGGCCAGTCGATAGATACATGCTGTTTGGTGCTATATAACGATGATGTAAATAGCTTCGATTTTATTATTGAAAATCTTATCAATATTTGTGAGCACAATCCATTACAGGCTGAGCAATGCGCAATAATTGCTCACCACAAGGGTAAGTGCGAGGTTAAAATGGGCTCATACAACCAGCTGTTGGATTTGAAATGCGAGTTTGATTTGAAAGGAATAACAACCTCAATTTACGAAAATTAGAATTGATTGTACTTGTCTGTTATTCAATAATATTAGAGTATTAGGAGCCTTAAATTTGAAATTATTTTTATTTTCTTTAGAAAATAATCTTTAAAAAGGACTTATTTTTTTGCTAAATTGAATTGATTTTATACTTTTGTGCCACTTCTTTTTAAAACAAGCAACGGCAAGTTCGATTAGAAGTCAAACCCACTGAGGGGTATGAAAGTTTTTTTGATTTAAAGTTTATTATTTCAGACTCCACTGGAGAGGTGGGTGAGTGGCTGAAACCACCAGTTTGCTAAACTGACGTACTGGGTAACCGGTACCGGGGGTTCGAATCCCCCTCTCTCCGCCATAATATTTCGGGGTGTAGCGCAGTCCGGTTAGCGCATCTGGTTTGGGACCAGAGGGTCGGGAGTTCGAATCTCTCCACCCCGACAATGAAAAGCCTGGCACGAAAGTGCTGGGCTTTGTTTTTTATAGCGTTGAAAGTTTGCTTTCATAAGCAAAATAGATTTTACACTTGTAGAGTTTAAGCTTTTAGTTGTTATCGCGTGCAAGTAAGGTCTTGCGAAGATAATCCTAGTTATTACCGCTGAATATTTAAGCCAAACTATTTTATTTTCTCAAACAATTATTAAACTTAACTGTTTTGAATATAATGTAATTCAAACGGCTGAGATTTGTTTATTGTCAAAGTATTATTTTTAGCCATAATCACAGTTGATCTTAGTCTAATATAGTTTTGGGTAGGTTAACTTTTAAAAAAATTAAACTATGAGAAAGCAACTTTTTATCGGTTTAGGATTACTTTTAATAAGTATCTCAATCTCCTCATGCAGCGCAAGTTTTACTACTGTTGCATCTCCAAAGCCAACTAAAAAAATGCTGGTCACTTCGGGCGATATTGCGAATAAGGAATACATTGTTCTTGGCTTTATTGAATCTACGGCGAGTACTATGGGAATTGGATTTCCAACTGAGACTAAAATCTCAAAGATGCAATCAGAAGCTTTAAATGAGGGCATGGTAACAAAAGCCGAAACTATAGGAGCCGATGCTATTATTAATGTGTCATTAACCACGAATTTGGATTCAAAATATTTTATTTTTTTAACTACTACTATTTTTGTTAAGGGTACTGCAATAAAATTTAAGTAGGGTTGTTTTTTTACTATAAGTAAGCTGATGATATAGAGATATATGTGGGCAATTTATTTTTAAGGACGAAATTATTTCATAGAAATAATTGTTCAGGGTTCTACTATCTAACTTCTTTTTTATCCAAAATGACTTATTTTTGAGATGAATCCTTAATAAGCCCAGCCATGAATAAATTCTTTATCACTCCAATAATTGGATTTTGCATAATTCTATGTTGTTGTAATAGCATTAATAATAATCAACCTCCAATTAAAGTTCGTCAAATGGTCGATACCGTTGGTTTTGCACAATATAATTGGCAGTTAGATTCATTGATGGATAGGATTGAGCGAACTTACCCTAAAGAATTGTTGGATG
>JBPXJX010000166.1:0-1036 GCA_051715525.1 Bacteroidales bacterium | reverse complement strand
TGAGAGCAAAACATTCGATGTTCAGTTCGATGCTACTAAGCACTTTGGTGGTACTTACTACGGAGATCTAAACTTTGTAAACAACTCGCCAGATAGTTCAAACTATGTGGTTAAGGCCACGCTTAATATTGTGGGTGAGGTAAATGTTCAAAAACCAGATTCAATAGACTTTGGTAATGTAACAATCCTACCTGCTGCCGACGCTTGGCCTCCATTCAAGAGTTATAGCCAAGAGTTCAGTATCAAGAATATAGGAAGTCAAAACCTAAACATTGATGCTGTTTCCTTAGTATCAGGTGGTACAAACGAGTTTTCTGCCGAAGTTTATCAGTACGACGAATCAGGTTGGTTCCCTAGTTGGGTCTGGAATCCAGTTGATTGGGCAATTCTTCCTATAAAAGTAATCCCAAGCGATGAGCTCAAACTACGTGTAACCATTACTCCAACAGGTGCTTTGGTTGATGCAAAAGATACACTTCTATTTACTTGCAACTATGGCGAAGGTTACTTTAAAGTACCACTTTCAGCTCTTGAGATTGAACCTCCTATGATGGTTCTTACTCCCGAGGAGATAACCGTAAATGCTGATACTAAAACGTATACAACAACTAAAGTTGTTACCATCGACAACACTCAAGGTAAGAGCGATCTTAATTATAAACTTGAGATTGCTTTTGATAGAGAGGTAGCGACAAGCAATGTTAATACTATTAAAACAGATGCTGTTAGCTGTTCATCATTACCTCTTCAATCAACAAAAATTAATGCAACTAAGGTTGAAAAGGCTAGTAAAGGAAGTTATAATCGAGTTTTAGAGTATGATACTCAAGCAGCACCTTCAACAGCTCTTGGTTATGGCGGGGACAGTGAGTTTACCACTGCAACTAAATTCGTTGCACCATCTAATGGATTCAACTTAACCCACGTTGCCACTTACTATATTGCAAATCAGTGGTTAAACTCAAATATCCAAATTTCAATTCTTGCGGGATCTACTAATATTTTCAGTGCTAAAGAGATTTATACTCAATCGTTC
>JBPXJX010000165.1:0-2667 GCA_051715525.1 Bacteroidales bacterium | reverse complement strand
AAACTGATTCGAGAGCCGTTTATGCGGCTCTTTTTTCTATCATTATCAACGAAATGGACTTAAACTATACTCCCTCTAATAAAACCTTTTGGACAGGAAGAATCGACGATATAAACGATCCTGACTCCTTTCGAATGCATCAAATAGTTCAGTTAATCGATTTATCAAAAATTGATTTAGTAAAACTCAATTCAAATTGTTTAAATATCTGCTTTATAGGATTTAACAGCGATGAAGGAGTAAAACGTAATCTAGGTCGCGAGGGTGCTAAACTAGGTTCGAAGTATATTAGAAAAGAATTTGCCAATTTACCCGTTACATTTAGCTATCAAGTTGCAATATACGATGCAGGTGACATTGAATGTTTAAATGGAGATCTTGAAGGTGCTCAGGATCAACTAAAAAAAACTATTTCAATAATCTTATCACATAAACTATTTCCTATAGTTCTTGGAGGAGGTCATGAATTGGCTTTTGGTCACTATAATGGCATTGTAGAATATCTAAAAGAGCCTAAAAAACTTGGAATTATCAACTTCGATGCGCATTTCGATTTAAGACCATATGTAAAGGGTGGCACATCGGGAACCATGTTTGCCCAAATAGCAGATGACTGTAAAGCTAATTCTCGCCCATTTTCCTACTTATGCTTGGGTATACAGGCTAGTAGCAACACTATTAGCCTTTTCAAGAAAGCCGACGAGCTTGGTGTAAAATATATAATGGGTAAAGATTTTATTGAACCCAACTTTAATAGTATTCGAAAAACTATTGATGATTTTATTGATAAGCACGATAACATCTACTTTACCCTTTGCAGCGATGTTATTAACGCATCATTTGCACCAGGAGTATCGGCAATTCAACCCTTTGGGATGAATGCTGAGGTTGTTTTATCGTTTATCAAGCATATAGTCAGCTCAAAAAAGGTAATCAGCTTTGATGTTGCTGAAGTTTCACCCCGATTTGACCACGATAATCAAACAGCTAAGCTTATCGCCATTACTCTATTTGCAGTCATTAATGTTTTAAATGAAAATAATATCAAAAATTAGGAGTTTTTTTAAGTAATTATAATAAAAATGAATAATACCACATCTCTTCCTCAAAACCTCAAAATAACCGATTGGAATTCGCTTGAACCATTCTTTTTGGAGCTAAATAATATGCCCTTAAATACTGAAAATGAATTAAATCATTTTCTATCATATAAAACTGAACTAGAGGTAACTATTGATGAAGAACAGGCATGGCGTTACATTCGTTGTAATGTTGATACAAGGAACGAAGGGGCAAAAAAAGAATTCGAATTTTTTATAGATGAGATTGAGCCCAATGTTGAGAGCTGGTTCAATAAGTTGAATAATAAGCTAACCGAGTCTACTGTTTTCGACATTTTTGAGAAAAAGCATAGTGTTCCAGCACGTTTACTCAAGAAAAATATTGAAATCTTTCGTGAAGAGAGCCTTCCCATATTTGCAGAAATGCAAAAACAGGAACAGGAATTTGGCGCAATTATCTCCGAGATAAAAGTTGATATCAAAGGCAAAGACTACACCTTACAGCAAGCAGCTGAACTGCTACAAGAGAATAGTAGACCGTTCAGAGAACTTGTTTTTCGCAAAATCTCTGAAAAAAGGGTTGATAAATCGGAAACTTTAAATGACCTACTTTCAGATTTGCTTCGCAAGCGTTATCATGTAGCCATTAACGCTGGTTATAAGAATTTTAGGGATTATCAGCATTACAATTTAGGGAGATTTGATTACTCTGTTGATGATACTTTTTCGTTTCACAAGGCCATATCTCATGAGGTATTACCTGTGATTGATGACATACTGCAAAAAAGAAAGGATACATTAAAGATTGAAAAATTGAAACCTTGGGATTTGCAAGTTGATGTTGAAGGAAAAGAACCTCTTCGACCATTTCCCTCTTCTGAGGTATTAATACAAAAGGCAATCGAATGTTTTAATGCTGTAGACACTGATTTTGCTGAAATTTTTCGTAGTTTAGATAATGAGAGATTGCTTGATCTTAGCTCGCGTTTTGGAAAAGCCCCGGGGGGCTTTAACTACCCGCTACACAAAAGCAATCGCTCGTTCATTTTTATGAATGCAACAGGTAGCCTGGACGATTTTGAAACCCTTATGCACGAAGGGGGACATGCATTCCATGCGCAATACTACAAAAATTGGCCTCTAATCGATTATAAGAATATTCCATCTGAAGTTGCAGAGCTGGCTTCCATGTCCATGGAGCTGATTTCAATGGAACATTGGGATAGTGTAATTCTCAATCCTGATGAGCTAAAAAGGGCTAAACGTAAGCAACTTGAAGGATCTGTTATTGTTCTTGCTTGGATTGCAGCAGTCGATCATTTTCAACATTGGCTATATACCAATCCTGAGCATACACATCATGAACGTAACTTAGCATGGACCAATATTTACAAACAATACTCGAGCCCAATAATTGATTGGGAAAGCATTGAAGAATCTTTTGTCTTTGCTTGGCAGCGTCAACTTCATATATTCGAGATGCCCTTCTATTACATTGAGTATGGTTTTGCACAGCTTGGTGCTATAGCCATCTGGAAAAACTACCGTCAAAAGCCTAAAGAAACGCTTATTAAGTATAAGAAGATGCTTGAGCTTGGTTACTCAA
>JBPXJX010000164.1:0-14767 GCA_051715525.1 Bacteroidales bacterium | reverse complement strand
ATTCTTTTTGAATTCTTTAAAAAGAAGGATTGCGAAGCTTGTTGCTTCATATTTTTCAGATGGTAAAAGTAGGTGTGAAGTGTCGATTATGGTTTTAAAATCGATTTCCTTATTGTTTATTATGTCAATAACCTTGCTTTGAAGTAGCTCCTGGGTTAGACCGTAAGCATTATAACCCTCCTTAAAGTATCGCGAATATTTTTTAACATTAGCATCAGAAGCATTTGCTATACAATAGTTTTGTATTTCAGAAACCAATTTAGAGGGAGTCATTTTTTTAATGATTTATTATGTAAACTTACGAAAAATTGAGAACGGAAACGGTTTATTTTTAGCTTATTAATAGAATATTGAAAGAATGATTACCTATCTCCCATATGTATAACAAATAATAAAATTCAAAGGTTCATAAAATGAACTATTTATAGGTATTATAATATGGTTCAATAATATTTTTTAACTTGGCAGTTTAAAATCAAAACATCCGTGAATTGATTTATTAGTGTGGTCTTTATATCGTTTTTAGTATGACAAACAAGCCAATCCCTGAAGGTTATCTCTTTTCGAAAAGGTATACCAACTATATTTTTTCTCTTCTATTTCTGCTCTATATGTTTGATTATGTAGATAGAATGATTATTACATCGCTTTTCCCATTTATTAAGGCAGAGTGGAATTTAACCGATACACAACTTGGATCACTTATATCTGCAGTTTACTGGGCAATTGTAGTCCTTGTTATTCCTGTCTCCATAATTGTTGATAGGTTAAGTCGAAAGCACACCATTGGTGTTATGGCTGCAATATGGAGCGTGGCAACTGCTGCAGCAGCATTTACAAAATCGTTTCCACAACTTTTTTTTACACGATCTATAATTGGTGCAGGTGAAGCAGGTTATGCACCAGGAGGGATTGCAATGATCTCAGCTTTGTACCCAAAGGAGAAACGCTCGTGGATGAATGGAATTTGGAATGCTGCAATACCTCTTGGTGGTGCAATTGGGGTTGCTTTGGGAGGTTTTATTGCTGCTAAGTGGGGATGGCGAAGCGCTTTTGGAGTAGTTGCAATTCCTGGTTTAATTGTTGCCATTCTCTTTTTCTTTATTAAGGATTATAAAACAGTTAATCTGGTTAAAAATGAGAATGGAGTAAATTCAGAAAAAGCAGCAGGACAAACTAGAATGTCGTTTAAAGATATTTTAAAAGAGTTCTTCAGCAAACCCTCGTTAATGCTTACCTATTTTGGAATGACGGGGATTGTTTTTGTTACCACTGCTTTAATGTCATGGCTTCCAAGTTTTTTCAGCAGGTTAGATAATATTCCTCTTCAAAAGGCAGGTGCTAAAGCATCATTAGTTATGATTCTTGCCATTGTGGGGGCACCTGTGGGCGGATATTTGGCTGATAAATGGAGAAAGAAAAAAGTAAATGCTCGACTTTTACTCCCTTCTATAACAACTTTAATAGCCGCTTTTTTTGCTTTTCTATCATTTGTGATTTTCGATGGCACCTTGCAATATGTTTTTCTGCTTATGCTTGGTGTTTCAGTTACAATGTTTATACCTGCTGCAGGTGCTGTAACCCAAGATTTGGTTCACCCAGGTCTTAGGGCAACTTCATATGCAATTGCAGTTATTACTCAAAATTTATTAGGGGCATCTGCTGGTCCAATAGTTATAGGTTTAATTTCTGATAAGACAGATATAAGTACTGCTCTATCTATTCTACCCATATTCTTAGTTATTTCTGCACTTTTATTCTTTTTAGGATCGTTTTTCTATAAAAAGGATTTAGAAAAAGTGGTTGATGTTCCTCTTGAGGTTTGGGGATAAAAAAACCCTACGGCCAAGTAGGGTTAAAACTATTCTGTTTTATAAACTTCAACGATTAGGCTAGCTTAACGTTTATGGCGTTTAACCCTTTTTTGCCCTCTTGAAGTTCAAATGTTACTTCATCGTTCTCTTTAATTTTATCAATTAATCCTGAGGCATGAACAAAATACTCCTTGCCTGATTCTGCTTCTTTAATGAACCCGAACCCTTTGGTAACATTGAAGAATTTTACTGTTCCTGTATGCATAATGTGATTTTTATTTTGGTACAAGTTACAATGTTTTATTCATTGTTAAGCGCAATCTTCTTTTTTTTAATAAAAAAAAGGTGCTTTTTGGAAGCACCTTAATTTTTTGTATTTGTATTTTATCTTATTTCAAGCCACGATTTCTTAATAAAGGTTCATTTGAAGGATCTTGACCCCTAAATTTGAGATACTGAACCATTCCCTCGTCAGTACCACCTTCGGTAAGGATGTACTTACGAAATTTAGCTGCAATTTCCTTATTGAAAATATCGCCAGAGTCGACATATGCCTGAAAAGCATCAGAGTCGAGTACAGCAGCCCAGAGGTAAACATAGTAACCAGCGGAGTAACCTCCGATTATATGGTTAAAGTAAGTTGTGCGGTAGCGAGGAAGAATCTCTTTCATCAGGTTAATTTTATCCATGGATTCTTTCTCAAAAGCAAGGACATCAACCTTTTTTGGTTCGGTGAAACTATGCCAATCTAGGTCAAGAATAGAAGCTGCTACATACTCAACGGTTTCAAAACCTTGGTTGAATATTGTACTCTTTTGTAAACGAGCAAGTAATTCGTCGGGAATGGTTTCGCCAGTTTTATAATGCTTCCCATAATACTTAATAATTTCAGGTTCTGCTGCCCAATGCTCCATAATTTGTGAAGGGAGTTCAACCATATCGCGAGGTACGCTTCCGGCTGTACGGTCGTATATACCATCGGTGAAAATATTGTGCAAGCCATGACCAAATTCGTGGAAAAGAGTATTTACCTCATCCCAAGTTAGAAGTGCAGGTTCATTACCATTACCACGAGTAAAGTTACAAACTATCGATACAAGTGGAGGAACCCGTTTGCCATCAACATGTGATTGGCTTCTGATTGAACCGCACCAGGCACCAACACGTTTGCCTGGACGTGGATGATAGTCGAGATGTAGAACGCCTGCATATTTACCATCAGCTTCCTTTACTTCGAAAGCCTCAACCTCAGGGTGATATACTGGTAAGTTATTTATTTTAGTAAATGTTAGACCATAAAGTTTATTTGCAACATAGAACATGGCGTCGCGAACATTACCAAGCACAAAATAAGGTTTTAACTCCGACTCATCAAGATTGAATTTTTCTTTCTTCAGTTTCTCAGAGTAGAACCACCAATCCCAAGGTTCAAGTTTAAATTTGGCGCCCTCTTTCTCGGCAATTTTTTGCATATCAGCTAAGTCCTTTTTTGCAACCTCTTGAGCTGGAACAAGGATGCTTTTTAAAAACTCATAAACTTTTTCGGGAGTTTGAGCCATGTTTCGGCTAATCACGTAATCGGCATAAGTTTTATATCCAAGAAGTTTAGCACGGTCAGCACGAAGATTTACTATGTTAAGAATTATTTCCTTGTTATCGAATTTGTCGTTGTTATTGCAACGCATAAAGTACCCACGGTATAGCTTCTCGCGCAATTCGCGATTTTGTGCATACTGTAAGAATGGGATCATGCTAGGTTTTTGAAGTGTGAATACCCATTTACCAATTAAACTATCGTTTTTGGCCTCTTCTGCAGCAGCATCAATTAAACCCTGAGGTAATCCTGCAAGGTCTTCATTTTTATCAACTACTAATTTGAAGTTCTTGTTGGTCTCAGCAAGAAGATTTTCGCCAAATTTTATCGATAGAGCAGATAATTTCTGGTTTATTTGACGCAGTTTTTCCTTGTCGGCTTCATTTAAGTTTGCGCCGTTACGCTCAAAATCTTCGTAGTATTTAACAACCACTCTTTTTTGATCGGCATCAAGGTTGCTGTTTTCGCGATTTTCGTAAACAGTTTTAATTCTCTGGAAAAGTTTCTCGTTTAACGAAATGTTATCGCGATGCTTGGTTGTTAAAGGCGCAATTTTTCTGTTGATTTTTTGAATCGCATCGTTTGTGTTAGCCCCATTAATTGTTCCAAACACCCTGCTCACTCTGCTAAGTAATTTTCCTGATTTATCGAAAGGTAAAATAGTGTTTTCAAAGGTAGGTGCCTCCGTATTATTAACAATAGCATCTATTTCAGCCTGTTGTTCGGCAATTCCCTTTTCAATTGCAGGAATAAAGTGTGTTGTATCTATCCTGTCGAACGGTGGTACATCATATGGAGTATTATACTCGCTAAAGAATGGGTTTGACGATTCTTTTTCTTTCTGCTTGCAAGAAAAAAGAATTACTGGCAATAGCATAAACATAAGTAATTTCTTCATAGTTAGTTTGGGTTAGAGTTTGGTAAAGTTAATCTGTAACATTAGATTTTACCACCTTTAAAAGGTTTAATAGTTTATGATTAATAGTTTTGATACAGATAAGAGCGGACTTATAGGTGCTAACTTAAGAGTGTTTTCTTAAATTAAACTTAGAAAAACGTTGATTTTTATAAATGATATGAAGGAATAACCCAATTTCGTATTTAGTTATCTCAGTAAAAAAACAAATTAAATGATTGTAATGCTATAAGTTTAGAATTATTACCTGTCTGTCCATTTCATTAATTTTTCTTTGGTGCATCATCAAGTCATTATAAAGTTCGGGTTTAAAATTCCCCTTATTCCATTCAATTGTTCTAACAAAGGTTACTACGTTGTTTGTTGAAATTACTTCTAACTTATAGTTTCCAAATACGCTCGAAAAATGGGTAGGTACAGGTAGTTTTTCGATTTTGAAATTCTTTGGAAAAACATACTTTATTGTATCGGTTTGTGATTGTTCACGACGTAAGACAATATTGGATTTCCTATTTTTAATTCTCTCCAAATCAGGTATTTGTGTGACCTGATTAAAAGGTAATATTGCTTTATTAGTGCTTGTTAACTGCGCAAGCTGAGGTACAAAGTAGCTAATTTTCTCAATAATAATAGGAGTAATCTCTTTTTGCTCTTTATAATTTAAATCTGAGATTTTAACTTGTCGCAATTGAAAGCGTTTAAGAACATTATTTTTTTGGTCTTCAGGTCTTTTATACATTAAATATCGGATATCTTCAGATGCTACTCCAATATATGTACTTTCCTGATTAACATCACAATCCATTTTAGTTCCAACTTGGAAACTAAATGAATTTACGATTCTATTTCTATCCTTTCCATAAACATTAGTATGTTTAATGTAGCTTTTTGTGCTATCGATAACCAAAATATCACGATCGTCGGTAAACGAACCATTATACCCAAAAGGAACAAGTTGGCTTGTACATTCGAGGTACAATGTATCCTTCTCAATGGGTAACATTAAGAATGCATGATTAAATTGAGAACAAACATAACTCTTATCAATATTTGGAGAATCATCACCTGCTCTGACCAAACAATAGTATGATTTAACACCAGCAATATCAAGCAACGTTTTCATATAGTTGGTTAATGCTTTACAATCTCCATATGATAGTTTATCAACTGTTTCAGCTGGGAATGGTTGATATCCACCAATTCCAAGTTGAATACTTACATATCTTACTTTTGTTTGAAGGTATTCATATAGAATTTTTGCCTTTTCTAAATCATTTTTTCCCTTGGATGCTAATTCTTTTATCTTTTCTTTAGATAATTCAGGTATGTTATTTTTTTCTTTCCCAAGTTGATAAATCCACAATCCAAGGCTCTCCCATCGATTATTTGAACCTTCATAATCATCCATTTTGAATTTTTCAGGTGCAAAATTAAGTACAGGGATGTTTTCAGTCATACTGCCTGATAGTGGTTCATAATCTATTGCAGGTAAATTTTCAGCACTCCATGTAAATAATGTATCATTTACTTCAATAGTTTTGAAAGATGCATCTTTTTCATCTCTAATGGTTTTACCTTTTTTAATAATTTGTATATCGCTTTTAATGTTAGGGTTTGTGTAAAAATTCTCATTCCCTTTAAACTTTATATTACACCCATTTTCAACTTTAATCTTTAAAGATGTTTTTTGAACAGAAACATAAAGTGAAGAATATAAATACCAGCTTGGAAAAGCAAAGAAGCTTTTATATCTCTTCTTGTATTCGTAAACAATAGTATATGGGTATGTTTCTGTTTTTGGGTTTGCAACAATTAATCTGTTGTCATCAAAAATAGTACCACCTGAAATAGCGCTAATGTTTTGGAATTCATCGTTTTTTATTCTTCTTACCTTTTTCCCATTCTTGTCAAATAGGGTACCTTCATAATTAGTGATAGTGCTGTATTTATCAAAACCTTCGACAAAGTAGCCATGATATTTACCTTTTTCATTTAAAATAGTAACGGCTTTTTTAACTGTCATTTCAAAGGCTCCATCACTATAAATTTCAATAAAAGCTTCATAATTTCTAACTACCGAATTTGCATTTACTAATAGTTCAGGTGCTATTTTTGACACATTCCAATCGGGTTCAATTGCTTTTGAATAGCTAATAATTGAAATAGATATTAATAATAATAAATACTTTTTCATTGAAAGTTATGTGCTTTTATGATTAAATGTCCTTATTAATTTAAGTGGTTCTATAAAGCAGGTTATACTTTTTTAAGAATTATCAACTCACCCTGCTTTTGCATCATATTTTCATATATTCCCTTTAATGTAGGGTATTCAACGGTTTCAAAATTTAGTTTTGTGATTAAAAATTTTGAGGTAATTTGTATTGAGTTATTTGACTTTTTGATTTGATACGTATAACGAACTGTTTTATCATTATTTGTTAAGTTTATCTCTTTAGGTATTTCTGATATTTGATAGTTTGCTGGTATTGAAATAGTAACTATTGAGATATACTCAGTTTGTTGAGGGAAACTAATAGGAAATGTTCTCTTTACATCTTGAAAAGGATTGGTCGTCATTTTAATAAATGCCAAAGGGTTAAAAACTAACATGTCATTAGACGTATTGCTCAAGCTAACCTCATATTCATCACATAAATCTGTATAAGGATCATTAATATTGTTAAAATTGTATTTATTTACATACCAACCACTATTTTCTGCTTCAAACTCTCTGATATAGGCATCATTATTTGCATAAAATTTTAAATTCTTTTTAAAATCAATGGCATTATAGTCTGATCTTTTAATTGAGATTTTACCTGATATAGTACCCGTTGAGTCGATACTAAATTGAGAATAAGATGTTTTTTTCTGCTTTTTTGATGCCTCAATTAGAACCGAACAATTCTCCAACCCTTTTCTCAAAGGTAGACCCCAACAACCAATCAACTTTTCGGAGCTTAAATCGTAAGGATAGAACCCATTTGTTGCATCAAGATATTTAGTTCCACTAGGTAGTTCAACGGCAGCAGCAATAAAGTTAAACCTTCGAACTGTAGGGAGATATCGGTTGATTTTGCCGTTGTCACGAGTACTAAATAAAACAGGATAGCTCTTTAACCCGAGTTTATTTAATAAAATTATTAGGCTAAGATTAATATCTGTTGAGTTTCCTAGTTTTGTATTAAATGTTTTCTTTAATTCCTGAGAAATATAGCAGAACTCTTGCTCATTCCATTTTATTTTTGAAATGACAGAAAAGGCGTTTTTAACTAGCTCCTCATCGGTTTTCGATACAGATTTGATGCTGTCGCTTGCGCTATTAAGGAATAAACTAAGATCTTTAAGTAAAAGACCACAATAAGGGTGCTCTACATAGTAGCTTGCTACATCTAACCAATTATCTGCCCATGATTTTTGCAAAGTGAACCAACTTCCAAAGTATCTTGAAGCAATAACTTCCGCTCTTATGCCTACACCATAATCGGATAAAGAAGTAATATAAGGTTCTTTTTTTAATGCTGGTAGGTTTTTATAAATCCTAATATTTTCATCTTTGTATGAACAACCAAGCGTACCAATTTCATCAAGCCTTATATCAACATCAGGGTCTTTTGGTATTTTTAAAGCAAAATATTGAACCGGAATACTTTGTTGTATTCTATATTCATAAGGAATCGCTTGTTCTTGGCTAATATAAATTTCAAAAACAGAACCTACTTTTACATTGGGCATTGCAATACGAGTATTATAAAACCCTGAAAAAACCTTCTCTTCAAATATTGATTCTGATTTAAGCTTTGTCTTAACTATCTTGTCGCCTTCTAAGTTATAGGTACACCCATCGATATAGGGCTTTAGTTTCCCTCTAAAAACCTTGCTTCCAATGTCTTTTGCAGTTGGCTTTAGAACTTTAATTCTTATATGTGTAATACATTTATATAAAAGAGGAACAAACTCCTCATACTGATAAAGAACAACTGCTTCTGCAGATGTATCTTGATCATATTTGGTCATTTGAAGTTCTTCAAGAGAAACTTTTCCATATTTAACCTTCTTGATATCTTCCGCATTTAATGTTGTATATGATAAACCGATGATCAAAGAAAGAAGGAATAATTTTGTTTTCATTTTAATTAGATTTTTGTTTCTACATTAATTCATAACGAAGATAATAGAATATTTTGAATTTTAAAAACGCCAAAAAGAATTGACAGTTTTTTAGGTTATTTGATGAAACTAAGCAATAATGTTTGTTTTGATATCACAACATGTTATATTTATTGTTCTTTTTAAATATCAAACGCCAATAATTATTTTTGTGATTAAATCATAATTTGTTATGAAAACGATAGTTTTTTTTGTTGCTAGCTTGCTTTGCACAAACTTATTGTATTCTCAAGAGGTTAATCAGGATAGTTTAAAACAATCGATTAAGGATGAGAAGGATAATAAGGCTCGCATACTTGAAGAGAAATTTAAGATTGTTAAACAGCTACTTGATAGCAAAAAATTTATAGTTAAGGCAAATATTCTTAGTGATAAAAGAGGGTATCAGCAATCTGTAAATGGAAGGTTTAATTTCTTAGTTGTAGATACTGCTCAATCAACAGTTCAATTTGCAGATGATTCGGGAATAGGCCCTTATGGAGTAAATAGCACTACCTCGAAAGGATATATCAGCGGATGGAAATTAAAAGTGGATGAAAGGCATAAAACAGCTTCAATATGGATGAATATTGTTACCTTTTCCTTAATTTTTAATGTATACATTAATGTGAATATAGATGGGGATGTTGTTGCAAATTTCACTAGTTCAAATTCTCTAAACTTTACAATGAGGGGAAAACTTGTTCCACTGAAAGAATCGGGAGTATATATTGGCCATCACTTATAATGCATTCCATTTTTCGTCTTGATTATTCTGTAAAATTGTTGAGAAGTCTATTCTAGGAGGAATATCCATGAATGGATAATCGACTTTAGAAAGGTATAAACCCTGAGGATAAGCTGGAATAATCGTTTTTGGGGTACTTTTCAGCTTGAGGAAACTTTCAAAATCTTCTATAGTAATTTCATTTGTTCCCACCTCGATTAGCTTCATTACAATAATTCTTACCATCGCTTTCAGAAATCGATTGGCTGATATTTGAAATCGAATCTTGTCCCCATTGGCATCAATAAAAAGTTGCGATGAGAATATTTGGCATACATTGCTTGGGTTTTTATCAGGGCTTTTACAGAAATTTGTAAAGTCATTTTCTCCTATCAGCATTTCTGCCGCTTTTTTCATTTTTGAATAATCAAGGTCTACTAAAGGATAGTAGGAACTTAGGTCATGAAGAAATGGGTTTTTAAAGGTATGGATGAAGTAATCGTAAGTTCTCTTTGTGGCGTTAAGCTGGGCATGTGGGTAACCTTCAACTGGGATAATTTCAAAGATTGAAATATCTTCTAAAAGCATCTTGTTTAACCTAAAAAGTAGATCAAAGTTCCATGGCTCATCAACATCCATATGAAAGAAGTACTGACTTGCATGCACCTGGGCATCGGTTCTGCCACATCCAATGCAGGTAATTTTTGTTTTTAAGAGTTTGCTCAGATTTGTTTCAAGCACCTCTTGAATGCTTAATACTTCACGCTGTCGTTGCCAGCCTCTATATTTATAGCCATTATAACCAATATGAATAAAGTATCTCACAGCTTTTATACAAATGGGGTTGTTGATTATAGTTGAAATTTTTCAAATTGATTTTCGAAAAAATCGTTTCTGATAATGTAGTTGCTATTTTGCTTAAACAACCTAGCTTAATGATGCAAGAATGGTTTGTGCAATCTGAGGGACATCAGGCTTTGATGATTCAATAATGACTTTAGCTTTTTCGTAATATTTTTTGCGCTCATCAAGCACGCGGATTATATAATCGTTTAGCTCTTGTTTAGTTTTCCCCCAAAGAAGAGGCCTGTCGATCTTTGATTCAATTAAACGCGAAAGCAGCTCAGCAACTTCAACTTTTAAATATATGGTTAATCCCGTTTTGTTCATAAAATCGATGCTGCTATAAAAGCATGACGTACCGCCACCTGCTGCTATAATTGTATTGCCCTCATATGAGGAAACCTCCCTTAAGGCTTCGTTTTCAATCTCTCTAAAATAATCTTCGCCATATGATTCAAACATTTGCTTAATCGTTTTTTTGTGTTTATGCTCAATATAGGCATCAAGATCGATGAATTCATAGCTAAGGGTTTTGGCCAACTCTACCCCAATAGTTGATTTTCCACTTGCCATAAAACCAATAAGATACACTTTCATCTTTCTATAATTTTAAAGTTTAAAATTAATTTTTAAACGCTTACAATTTAGTGATTTTAGCTGAAAGTAAATTTTTATTTAAAAAAAACAAAAACTCCATAGGGTAATAAGAAGTGTTCGGGTCATATAACTGAAAGTTCAAAAAACAGTTAAACAATTTAAATATATAATTATGAAAACTTTTATTAATCGATTCAAAGTTTTGAGCATGGTTGCCATACTAATATTAGGATTTGGCTTCACCTATGCTCAAAATGGCACTCCTTACATTACTATTAATGGTGTTATAAAGGATGCAAAGACTAAGCAAAAAGTAGCTTTTGCAAGCCTATCGGTTCCAGGGACTAATATTGGAACCGTATCAAACTCCGATGGAGAGTTTACTCTTAAAGTTCAAAAATCAATTAATGCTAAGGAATTTGAGTTTTCTCACATCGGATATCAAAATAAAAAATTCGTAATTGTCGAAAACCCTACTGCTGAACAGGTGTTTTATGTTGAAACATTTTCAGTGGAGCTAAATGAACTTATCGTTAAGCCAGTTGATCCTCGAAGTTTAGTATTAAGAGCAATTGGTAGTGTTGGTGATAATTATAGCAATGTTCCAAATATCCTTACAGGCTTTTATCGCGAAACAATTAAGCAACGTCGCGACTATGTTTCGATTTCAGAGGCAATAATTGATATCTACAAATCTCCGTATACCTCATTTTTTGATGCTGATAGGGTTAGAATATTTAAAGGGAGAAAAGGCTCAAATGTTAAGAAGGTTGATACCTTGTCGGTAAAGCTAATTGGAGGCCCGAATATTTCCCTTATGCTTGATATAGTTAAGAATCCAGATGTGCTTCTATCTAGAGAGAATATAGATTACTATACTTACGAAATACTTAATATTGTTAACATCGATGGTAAGTTGAATTACGAAATCGGCTTTACTCCTATAGTGGATCTTAGCTACCCACTTTATTATGGAAAGTTATATATTGAAAAGGAGACACTTGCATTAACAATGGCTCAATTCAGCCTCGACCTCAAGGACGAAGAAAAAGCGGCTAATAATTTTGTGAAAAAGAAACCTCTTGGATTAAAGTTTGTTCCAACTTCAACAAGTTACCTTGTTACATATAAGGAGCAAAGTGGTAAGTATTATATTAACTATGTTCGAAACGAGATTAAGTTTACTTGTAATTGGAAAAAGAGAATCTTTAAAACAAGCTATACTGTAATGTCTGAGATGGCTGTAACTGAAAGAAAAACTGAGAATGTAGAGAAGTTTGCTGCAAAGGATGCTTTCAAACAGTACACCGTATTAGCTGATAAAGTAAACGAATACTTCGACGAGAATTATTGGGGAGAATACAATACAATCGTACCTGACGAATCAATACAATCAGCAATTAACAAATTCAATAAACGATACAAAAAACAGTAATACAAAATTGTAAAAAAGCAGTTAGGGTTAAAGATTGATAAACTGCCCCGTATGAAATAGTTAAAGACATGCGGGGCAGTTATTAAGAAATAAAATAGAAAGACAGTTTTTAAGATAAAATCAAATAGTTGTACTTTTACACAAAATTTAAGTTTGAGCGTAATGCAATTAGCGGGATTTGTAAAGCAAAAAAGGATAAAGAATGATGATTTAGCAGAGTTTGAAAAACTCTTTAAATCGTTTTATTCTCCACTTTGCCACTACGCCTATAAGTTCTTAAAGGATATGGATGTTGCCGAAGAAATAGTTCAGGAATTTTTTTATAACTATTGGAAGAATAGGCAAACAATGGATATTCAGATTTCGATTAAATCCTATATGTACCGAGCAATTCGTAACAATTCATTGAAGTACATTGAGCATTTAAAGGTTGTGAGGAAATATGAACAAAACTATATCGAAACCAACAGTGATAATCCAGGAATCGTTACTAATGAATTAGAGATTAAGGAACTTAATGATATTATTGAAGCAACACTTAACGAGTTACCAGAAAGGTGTAGCCAAATTTTTAAACTAAGCCGATTTGAAGGGTTGAAATATAACGAGATAGCCGAAAAACTATCCATTTCGATTAAAACAGTTGAGGCCAATATGGGAAGAGCACTTCAACTTTTCCGGAAAAATCTAAAGCAGTATGAAGAAATTGCTTGTTAATTCATACTTTAAAATTGAAAGTCATGGAACTAAATATAAATAACACAAAAGATTCTGAAATAATTGCAAAATATCTCGCAGGCGAGATGAGCAATGATGAACTTACTCAGTTTGAGAAAGAGAACGAATCTTTTCCCGAGAATAAAAAATTAATTACAGAAATGAAGCAACACTGGAGTAAAATGGGTCAATACAAGGAAAAGAGAGAGGTAGACGCAGAAACGGGATGGCAAAACCTTTTCAGTAGGTTAGATGCTGAAGAACTTATTCCCGAAAATAAAAGCATTGAGCATAGATTAATACCTTTATGGGCAAAATATGCAGCATCAATTATTGTATTATTTACTATTGCTAGTCTTTTAGTATTTAACTTTTATAAGACTGATACTAATTTAATAAGCCTAAACACAGGAGTAGAACCAAACACCTTGATCCAAAAGTTAAATGATGGTTCAGTTATATATTTAGCGAATAATACACAGTTTTCATACCCCGAACAGTTCAGTTCAGACGAGAGAAAGGTTAATTTAACAGGTGAAGCTTTTTTTGATATTGCACCAAACCCTCAAAAACCATTTCGTATCGAAACCGAAACAGTAATTGTAGAGGTGCTTGGTACTGCGTTTAATGTTAAATCAGAGACTGATAAAGCATTTGAACTGGCTGTTGAGCGAGGTAAAGTTAGGGTGACCCTAAAAGCCGACCCAACTCAAACTCAGATTGTACTTCCTGGAGAAAAAATCTTGACCTCAAATAATAGACTTATCAAGTCGAAGAATACCGAAGTAAACTATTTTGATTGGAGAACAAAACAAATGCAATTTAAAGATGAGGCTTTAATTAATATTATTGAAGTAATTAATAAAAACTATAAGACTAAAATAAAACTCTCCGAGGCACAACTTGCTGAAAGAAAATTAACGGTTACCTTTTTTAATAACTCAATATCTGAAATGACTAAATTGATTTGTTTATCTTTAAACCTTACAAAAGAAGAGAATACAGATTCAACCATTATCATTAAGCCTATTGAAAAATAGATTGTTTATACAAGCTACTAGGAGTTTAAAAGCAGCTAAGTGTCGATTAAATTTGGCATTACTGCTTTTTTGTTTTGCTGTATGTATACCTCAACTTATCAATGCTCAAGAGGATCCATTACTGCAGAATATTAAAATTGAATCTCAAAAGGCTTCAATTTATGAACTCTTAAAAAAAGTTACAGATGTATCGGGTTACTATTTTATATACGATAGCAAGGTGGTCGAAAGCGACAAAAGGGCAAGTATATCTTCAGATAATCATACTCTTAAGCAATTACTTGACGAGATTTTAGATGATGAATCGCTCGATTACAAAATAATTGATAAGCACATTCTTATTTATAAACGCGAAAAAAATCAAGTTGTTGAGTTAAACCAAAAGCACGATAGTATAGTTTCATCAACTTTTAGCATTAAAGGGCAAATACTTGATAAAGTTACCAAAAGTCCATTACCCTTTGTATCTATCGGAATTGTTGATAATAGTATTGGGACCGTAAGCAATTTTGACGGCTTTTTCTCGCTAAAACTAAATCGTCAGTTCATAAATTCAACTATTTTAATCTCCCATTTAGGATATAAAAGTCAGCATATACCAGTTAAAGCTTTATTAGACCAAAAGGTTGATGTATTACTCGAAACGGATTATATTTCTATTCAAGAGGTAATAATTCGTAATGTTGATCCCAAAGAGGTTGTGAAATTGGCTTTTGAAAAACGAAAAAGTAACTACTCCAATATTCCACTTTATATTACAGGTTTTTATCGCGAAGGGGTACTTCGTAATAGTAAGTATTTGAATTACTCTGAGGCTGTAGTTAAGTTTTATAAAGCACCGATTACTAGCCTTTTTGAAACGGATCAAGTAAAACTACTCCAATCAAGAAAAGTTATTAATACCGATCAGCAAGATACGTTAGTCATTAAAT
>JBPXJX010000163.1:0-4395 GCA_051715525.1 Bacteroidales bacterium | reverse complement strand
TTACCTACAGGTACAACGTCGAACCCAATTGCATTTATTGAAATTGCAGTTGGAGGGAATACTAATACTTTAAACCTTACAAGTGCAAATATCACTTATACAGGAACTAACATAGCAGATGCTAACAATTTTAAGCTATTTTATACACGCGATAGTGTTTTTGCAAACGCAACGTTACTCCCTCTAACCGCAACACCTAACGGTAATATTATTGAGTTTTCAGGTGGGCAACAAGCTTTGGCAACAGGGCTTAATTACATTTGGGTTTGCACAAATATATCTTCAACTGCTACTCACGGAAATATTGTTGATATTAATGTTGCGGCTAACTCCATAACTATAGGCGGGAGCACTTACCCTTCAACAAGCCAGTCACCATCAGGAAATTGCAAGATAGAGGAATCAATTGGTTCGGCCTACGGATTTGAGAGTCTGGGCGGATGGACTCTAAATAACTCATGGATAATGGGCATTCCGCTTGGTGGCGGAACTAATGACCCAACTTCTGCCTTCTCTGGACAAAAAGTTTTGGCAACTAACCTTAATGCAAATTATCCTCCAAATATTACAGAAGCAACTGCTCATAGGGCAACACTAAATGCCATTAATGCAAAGTACTATCAAAATCTTTTTGTTCGATATAAGAGATGGCTTAATGTAGAATCATCAGATAAAGCAAGAGTTTGGCTGAGTACAGATAATGGAGCAACATGGAACATTCTAATGGATAATAATGGCAATACCATCCTAGATAGGTATTGGAAAAGTATAAGTCATGATATTGGGGCTTTAGCCACAAGGAAAGAGAGTGTTATGGTTCGTTTTGCAATTGATGAGTCGGACGTTTCAATTGAGTACGGTGGTTGGAATATCGATAACTTTGCTGTAACTGGCGATTTTATTGCAAATGACCTAGGAATAAGCGGTATTACAGCACCCGTTTCCCATTGCGGAATGGGGAATGAATCAGTAACTGTTATAATAAAAAATTATGGTGGGGCAGCTGTTAGTACACCTTTTGAAGTCGGTTTTTCAACGGATAATGGAGTTACATATACAAAACAATTAATCAACCCAACCATTGGCGTTGATGGTGACTACTCACATACTTTCGCTACCACTGCAAATTTATCAACACCTGGATTAAAGCAACTTAAATTTAAAACATTCCTTACGGGTGACGAGGATACTAAAAATGATATATATAGCACAACTCTTTATGTTTATCCATCCTTTAACTATAAATACGCCACTTCATTTGAATTATCTAATGGTCACTGGTTTCCATCTGGAACAAATAGTACTTGGGCGTGGGGAATTGTAGCAAAAGGAACCATTAATAAGGCTTCTGATGGAACAAAGGTCTGGACAACTGGCGGATTAAAAGCCACATATAACAATTCCGAACTCTCTTATCTCGAAAGCCCTTGCTATGATTTTACATTAGCTGAATACCCCGTTTTCTCGTTCGATTACTTTATAAATGCTGAAAATGAAAAGGATGGGTTAAGGCTCGAGTATAAAATTGAGGGTGAAACGGGTTGGGTTCAATTAAATGCTCACGCATTACCTAGCTTAAGCCAGAATTGGTCAAGTACAAGTGTTTTAGCGCTTGGTTCAAATGGTTGGACTGGAATTACTGCAACTGATTATCAAACCGCGAGTACGCTTTTACCTACTGCTATTTTAGGTAAGAATAATGTTAAGTTCCGCTTTGTTTTTGCCTCCGATGCAAGTAATGCATTGGAAGGGGTAGCAATTGATAATATAAAAATATTTGAATTACCCCATGATGTTGGAATTAAACGATTGGTTAACCCTATTAGCGGATGCTACATTGGAAATAATGTGAAGTTAACTGCAAAAATAACAAACCATGGATATCGCCCACTAAAGGCTGGGTTAAAAATACCTATTGAAATAAAACTTAGAGATGAAAATGTTGTAAAGGACACACTGACAGTTGGTTCACTTGTTCCTTCAGGAGACTCAACTACTTTCATATCAAAAGGTTATTTCAATATTTTTACAAAAGGTGCTCACAACCTTAGGTTGAATACCAACATCACACCAGAGATCAGCAGACTAAACGATACGCTTAAAACTACCCTTCAGGTGAAAGGTGTACCTGGTTATACACTAGGAGGAGATAAAGCAGTAACAACAACACAACTTGCTGATAGCGTATTGCTTGATGCAAAACTTAATGGTGCTGTTGCATTTAATAGTTATATATGGTCAGTGGTTCCACCTACTCCCGCCATCGGCGTACCAACGAATAAACAGACTATTAAGGTTAAAGAGTTTGGCTCTTATATAGCTACAGTAACCAATGAAAATGGTTGTGCTGCAAAAGACACGATCGATGTAATTGAATCAACAAGTGACATAACAATCTTACCCCCAGCAGGCCTCCCAGATTCATGTACATACTCAAATTCTGAAAAGCCTACTATATCAATTAAAAACCTAGGTCCAAATGTTATTGGTCAAAGTTCAACAGTTACTAAATCAATTCCATTATCAATAATGGTAAATGGCATAGTTGTAGTTAATGAAATCTTTAATATAGGAGCTACTGATATTATACCAGGGCAAACTGTTAATTATACTTTTACTAGTGGCATTGACTTATCTAAACCAGGTTTATACAACATAATGGTTTACTCAAAAATAAATGAAGACCCTGATAAGAGCAATGATACATTAAAAGTTACAACTAATGTTTGGGGTATGCCTGATGTCAATTTAGCTCAGGATACCATTATTAGCCTAACAGCAGCATCAACTGTTATACTTGATGCTGGAGCAGGTTTTGCAACATATAAATGGCAAGACAATTCAACCCTTCAAACATTTGATGTAAGTAGTAATAATTCTGCTTGGTATAAGGTAACCGTTACAGATATTCACTCTTGCGGAAGCGATAAGGATAGCGTTTATATAAACGCAAAAGACCTAAGCCTAATCAGCATCCAAAATCCTAACCCATCATTCTGTAACAACGAACAACAGGCTGTAGCGGTTGTTGTAAATAACTCTGGTAGAGATGATTTTGCAACAAATGAGAAAATAACTATTTACTACAATACATCCGATGAGAGTGTTAGTAAAGAATTTACTCTTTTAACCCCATTACTTTCAGGGAGTTCACGAACTTTTTATTTTGACAACCCAGTTAAACTTCCTATAGGTGAAGGGTTTATTAACGCTAGGGCACATATCTACAACGACCCAACATCAAGTAATAATAGCCTTGAAAGGGCGTTTGAACGACGATTAAGCCCAACTGTATCGTTTGACCCAGCAACCTTAACAAGGATTTTTGGTACTTCTCCATACACAATTTCTCCAATTTACAGCGATAATACAAGATCCTTTGCTTGGAAAAATTCATCATGGTCACTGCTAACAAAAGATTCATTATATACCATTTATGGAACACCTCCAAGTAGAACTATTAATGTTATAGCATACGACGGGTTATCGCAAATCGGTTGTCGTGATACAGCTACTTTAAATATTATTGCCGATGATATTGCTATAGATGAAATTAAGTCTCCAAAAAATAACTGTGAACTTGGAAATAGTACACCTGTAATTATTACTATTTCTAACAAAGGAAACTTCACATACCCTACTGGAACACGATTTACTTTTGAAATAGATGTTGATGGGGTGCATAAGTTTACTGAAAACTATGATATCACAGCAGATTTAAATGTGAATGCAAAACTCGATGTTACTCTAAGTAATACGCTAGCTCTGCTTGGAAAAACAAATGCTACAATTCAGGCTACTATAACAACAGCCTTAGATGTTGTTGCTGATAATAATGTATTAAATAAATCAATATATGCTACAGGTTATCCAACAGTTAATATTGGTACAAACCGAACAATCCACGAATGGAGTGATACTCTTAGCACTGGAGCTAATTTCCAAACTTATGAATGGGTATTTAATGGTAATCCAGTTGGAACAGACTCTACATTAGTCGCCACTGCAACAGGTAATTATAAGGTTAACGTTGTTGATTATAATGGATGTGCTGGAACTTCAAACCAAATCACCTTAACCTTTGTAGTTGATGATATATCATTAAAGTCAATTGATAAACCCCAAACTGGTTGTGGCTTAACATTGGTAGAGCCAGTTAAAGTAACAGTTGAGAATACAGGCACTCAAACCATCGCTACAGGTAAACAGCTTACCATTGGCTTTAAACAAATTGCTCCACCCAATACAATTATTGCCTCTGGTTCACAAAACTTTATTCTTAGTTCAAACCTTACTGCAGGCCAAACTCGAACATTTGATTTAACTGACACAATGAGTTTCCCTAATAATATTGAATACTCCGTTAAAGCATGGGTTAAGACTACCGGGTATATA
>JBPXJX010000162.1:0-3179 GCA_051715525.1 Bacteroidales bacterium | reverse complement strand
AAAATAGCCAAAGTTGTAAGACAGATTGCAAAGAAAATTGCTTTTGAAGAAAAATTTAACAAAAATCTTACCGTTAAAGAGGTTCAATCAATACTTGGAATTCCTCGTTACACCAAAGATATTTATCAAGGAAACGAGTTGGCTGGCGTTGTAACGGGATTAGCTTGGACCGAAACAGGAGGCGAAATTCTTTTTATCGAAACCAGCTTAAGTCGCGGTAAAGGAGGTCTTACCATTACTGGGAACTTAGGTGAGGTTATGAAAGAGTCAACAGTAATTGCACTTGAATACATTAAAGCGCATTCAGGTATGCTGAGCATTAAACCCGAAACGTTCGAGAAGTGGAATGTTCACCTTCATGTTCCTGAAGGGGCAATCCCTAAAGATGGTCCATCGGCAGGTATTACAATGGCAACCTCGATTGCATCGGCATTTACACAGCGTAAAGTGCGCAAAGGAGTTGCAATGACTGGTGAAATTACCTTACGAGGGAAAGTACTTCCTGTTGGTGGTATAAAAGAGAAAATTCTTGCTGCAAAACGTGCAAATATCTCGGAGATAATTCTATCGGAAGAGAATAGAAAAGATATCTCAGAAATCAAAGACATCTATATCAAAGGGTTAAAATTCATTTATGTTGATAACATCATGGATGTATTTAACTATGCCCTTTTGGATGAGAAGGCTGCAAATCCGCTTAATTTCGACTAATTAGCATAGGCAAGCATTATTGCTTGCCTATTATTTTAAATAAATGGTTAACTTTCGATCAAATTTAAATTGCATGGAAAAGGTAGCCGTCTTCCCCGGGTCATTCGACCCATTCACGGTAGGTCACGAGTCTATTGCTCTTAGAGCATTAACCATTTTTGATAAAATAATTATTGCTGTAGGGTATAATGCAAGTAAAAAATCATTCTTTCCACTTGAGCAGAGGCTTGCGATTATCAGAAAGGTATTTGAGAATGAACCCCGTATCGAGGTAATCAGCTACGAAGGGCTTACTGTTGAGCTCTGTAAAAGAATAAAAGTCAATAATATACTTCGCGGCTTGCGTACATCTGCCGATTTTGAATTTGAACGAGCTGTTGGTCAGGTAAATAAGGCAATGCTTAATGAATTAGAAACGGTATTCCTTCTTACCGCTCCCGAGCACTCATCGGTAAATTCAACGGTTATACGCGACATACTACTCCATCATGGCGACCCATCACAATTTTTACCCAAATCGATTAACATAAAAGAGTATTTACCTCGTTAATGATATTGATTACCTCCGTTTATTATGCAAAAAGCCATTATAAAAACTTTTTATCTCGTTTGTTTACTACTATTATCTCCTCAGCTATTCGCTCAACCTATAGTTGTTTCAGGTGTTTCAAAATCATATGCTGGTGATGAGATCGTATTTTATCGATATGCTGATCTTATCACTATGGCTGAGGAAGAAATGGGCCGATGCAAGGTTGATAAAAGTGGAGCCTATAGCTGTCAGATAAAAACTAGCGAAACAGTTTACCTTTTTAGTCATTTAGGAATTTATCGTATATACTTTTTTGCTGAGCCAGGGAAATCATACAAATTAGTATTACCGCAAAAAGAGAGTAAGTCAGAGTCGCAAAGACTAAACCCCTTTTTTCGAGAGACTGAGCTTTTTGTTGGAATTGCTAATATCGACAAGAATGATCTGAACTATCAGATAAATTCATTTGACCTATCGTTTAACGAAAAATTCGATGTACTAATCAAGGATGCCTACAAAGGAAAAACCAACGTAAATTTCGACTCTATCATCATTACCCTTGAAAGCAGATATGCTCAGTATAATAATTCTTACTTTAACACCTACCGCTATTATAGATATGGACTTTTAAAGCAGCTAACCTACATCCAAAAGGCACGAAGCACGTCGGAACAATACTTCCTGAATAAGCCAGTAAAATACAATAATATGGCTTTCATGGAACTCTTCAATTTGGTTTACGATAAGTACTTCATCTTTTTTTCGCGTACCGAGAAAGGAAATGCCGTATTTAAAAACATAACACAGGATAAGAGCTATAGCGCATTAAAGAAAACACTAGCAACAGATAATGTACTTTCAAATGATACGCTTAAAGAGCTTGTTATACTAAAAGGCCTACATGATGGCTTTTTCGACGATAAATTTTCGCGATCTGCTCTTCTTATAATACTCGACTCATTATATTTTAACTCTAAGATACCTGAACATTTAATAATTGCAGAAAATATTAGGGCTAAAGTAACACATCTTCTTGCAGGCTTTGTTCCTACCCCATTTGAGCTTTATAACTCCAAAGGGAAACTCGTTAAACTTAGCGATTTTGAAGGTAAATATGTGTATCTTAATTTCTGTACTTCATCAAGCTATACTTGTTTACAAGAATTCTCACTCTTACAGAAACTTTATGAAAAGCATAAACAGATGCTTGAAATTGTAACAATTTGTGTGGATAACGATAAGAACGACATAACTAATCTATTGAAGAACACAGGCTACGAATGGACTTTCCTTCATTACGGCAACAAACCCGAAATAGTGAAGGATTTCGATATTAGAGCCTATCCAACCTACTTTTTAATAGGCCCCGACAGAAAATTGGTACTCTCGCCTGCCCCATCGCCACAGGAGGATTTTGAGATAAAATTCTTTAAAATATTAAGATCAAAAGGGGAGATTTAAATGGCTTTTGCTTTTATTAGTACTTCACGAATAGTATCATAAGTATTACAGCTTATTTCAGCAAGTTGCTCTTTTGTAAACCATTTAGCTTCGCTAATATCTTCCGATTCTTGAGGTACTAAATTTTCTGTTCCTTCATACCTCATACTATACCATGAAGTTTTTTTAAGAACCATGCCATTGCCCAATTTGTAGGCATGATATGTATCAGCAATGTGATAGCCCATTTCAATATTTGATATTCCCGTTTCTTCAGAAACTTCTCTAAGTGCTGCATGATCATTCTCTTCGTTCTTTTCAAGTTTACCTTTGGGTAAATCCCACTTATCATACCTTAGTATGAACAGGTAATCATCTTCACTGTTTTGAACCAACCCTCCAGCGGCTTCAATAAAACGAAACATGCATGAAATTTCGTTAAGCATCGAAGGAATATCGCGACCTGATATAAAAACATTTTGAACAAGTGCAGTTA
>JBPXJX010000161.1:0-3561 GCA_051715525.1 Bacteroidales bacterium | reverse complement strand
TTACCTATAATTTATTTGAGCAACAAATATATTTTGAACAAAGTAGTTGGATTTTTTTCATTATCTAAACCAAATATTTAATGACTGTTTTAAGTGTTCCCTTAAGAATCTTAATAATTGATTTAAACACAAATGCTTCATTAGCTACTATTCAAACGTTAGGGGCAGCTGGTTATGTGTGCTATGGCCTAGGATTTAATGAAGTATTTAATAAATCTGAATATTCAAAATATATCAATAAAGTAGAGAAACTTTCAAATAGGGCACCAGTAAGTATAATTCGTAAGGAGGTAAAAAGGATTATTAGTTATTATCAAATAGATATTATTATTCCAACAAACGATTATTCTACATTATTATGTTCAGATATTATTTTTAGGAAAGATATAGAACCATGTAAAATTGCAACTCCACCATTCGAAACCTTAATCAAAGGGATGGATAAAGCAGAAATTACGAAACTTTCGGCAAATGAAGGTTTAAATACGCCTCTTACATATGAGATATCGGAAATCACTGATAAAAAAACGTTAGAATACCCGTTATACGTTAAGTCCAGAACTTCAATGGCTATTATTAATGACTTTATAGTCAAATCTGGGGTTATAAAAGTAAATAATGAGGATGAGCTTGAAAAGGCTATTGACACTATTCAAAAAAACATTCCATATCCAATTGTTCAATCTGCTGTGGAAGGCATGGCCTGGGGGTTAGACATTATTTCAAAAGAAGGTGAATTAGTAAATTATTTAGCACACAAAAGAATTAGAGAAACCAATCCTTCAGGAGGATATTCTTCTGCTGTAGAGAGCGTTAAATGCAATGCCTATTATGTTGAAACTGTTTCAAAAATATTAAAACGGCTTAACTGGACAGGAGTTGCTATGTTCGAATTTAAAGGAAACCCTGATGATAAAGAGTCATATTTAATTGAAATGAATACCCGCTTTTGGGGTTCTTTACCCTTGGCTATTTTTGCAGAACAAAACTTCCCTGTACAGTTAATAAAGGTTCTAAACAATGAACCAGTAGAAAAAAAAGAATACAAAATTGGGATAAAAGCAAGATGGACCTATGCGGACGTTTCGCATTTTATTAAGGTTATGAAGGGTCCTAAAAAAGGAGAAACAAAAGAATATCCCTCAAAAACCAAAACCTTTATTGAAATAGTCAATTTTAAAAATAAATATTTAAATTATAATAAAGTTGCTAAGGATGATTGGATGCCAGAAATTATGGATATTACATTTGGTGCATTAATAAAATTATTCCGATGATTACAGGTTTACTACATGTACATTCAAACTATTCATATGATGGAAGGAACACCATAAAAGAATATGCAGATTGGGGCAAAAGAAATAACGTCCGCTTTATAATCCTTACTGAACACGAGGATGGTTTTACTCAAGAAAGATTCAACACTTTTAAAAATGAGTGCTTACTCAATTCAGATAAAGATCTTTTAATTATCCCTGCTATTGAATATTCTTTTGGTGAAAAAAGCAATATTCATATCAATATTGTAGGTTGTGATGAGTTTTTAACACATAATAAAAAGATTGAATGTATTCCTGAGTTTCTAAAATTAGCTGCTACAAAAGGTGCTTTCTCTATTTTGAATCATCCTAAAAAAATTTTAAATCACATAAAACATATTGATTTAATTTCATTGGATGCTATAGAAATATGGAACACAAAGAACGATTTCTCATACGCCCCGTTTTATAGTGTTAATAAATTTATCTTGAGTAGTTCAAAAAAATACTACAGCATAGTTTGTTCAGATTTACATCAAATTCCAAATAGTAGTTTTGCAAAGATTATAATTTACGATGAATTGCTGAGTACAAGTAATATTATTAAATGTTTAAAAAGCGGTAGTTTTTATACCCAATTTAAGAAAAGTATTATCCATCCTAAGCATAAACAGTCTAATAAAATGTTTTTAATGGTACTTGCTCATTTTCACTCTTTAATTTATAGTTCACTTAAAATTATTAGTAGAAAGTTTAAAATACCTGTGAGCACAAAAATTGTAAATTTAATAAAACTAAAAAACAAGTAATGAAGAGATTTATTATTAGATTGATAAATATTGTAGCAGAATTATATGCTTTATTGTTTGGTAAAGAGGAAAGTCGCGCAATTATTTTTCATAATATTGAAATTGAAGATATTGATGCATTTGAAAGACAAATTCATTATATTAGTGAAAATTTTGATGAATCAATTACTGCTTCACAATTCTCGAGACTTTGTAAAAATAAGGAATTAAACAAAAAAAAGTATATCTGCATTACATTTGATGATGGCTTTTCGACAGTTATAACAAATGCTTTGCCAATTCTTAAAAAATATCATTTAACGGCAACAATCTTTATAAATCATAATCTGCATTTATTTACTGAATTCAACAATAGAGTTGAATTAGATAATTTTGTTAAAAAGGTATTTTGGAAAATGTCCGATGGTTACGAATATAAAGGACTTAAGAAAAAGGATATTGAATATTTAATTAATGAAGGTTTCGAAATAGGAGGACATACAATAACACATAGTAATTCCGCTACTATCCCTATAAATACTTTTGAGAATGAAATAAAATTTCAAAAGCAATATTTTTTAAATGAATTTAGTTATGAAATAACATCTTTTGCATATCCTTTTGGGAAAAGCAGAGAAATATCCACAAAGTTATTTTCAATACTTGATGATTCAAATTATTTAAGTGCTTTTACGGGTATTAGCTTTGACTACAACAAAGTTAAATCACAATATTTTTTACCTCGAACAAACATCCCTTTAAAAATCTCGTTTCGTCGTTTTAAGTTGCTTTTAAAAGGATCTAGTGCATTTAAAGATTTCATTACATTTCAATCTGCTAAATAACCCCAATGGAAAAAAACAATTCTCAAAAACACATTCTTTTTTTTCAAAAAGAAATTGCTCCATATCAGCATACAATCTACGAAAAATTTTACCATCAACTTAATATAATTACATGCCATGCTAACGATAATAAATATGAAATTAAATGGACGGTACCTAATGAAGTATTAAATAGTAATTTCTATTTTTTTTATCTTTTAAGAATTCTCCTAAAATATAGACCTCAGATAGTAATTTCAGGAATTGCAACAAAAACTTGGTATTTTTATTATATATATTTTCTGAAAATATTTTTTAGATATAAGATTATTGGGAGGGGCCACTTTGCTAAAAGTAAATTAATTGATAACCCCTTTAAAGGCATAAGAGGAATTTTGCTGAGGTTTCTTATGAATCGAACAGATGCTTTGATATTCTATTCAGAAGGGAGAAAAGAATCGATTGAAAAACATTTAAATTATAAAAACCAAATGTTTGTCGCATGGAATACTCTTGATACTGAAGTTTTGGAAAAAATATTTATGTCCTGCGAAGCTATTGGGAAAAGCAAACTAAAAGTTGAACTAGGTTTTAAAAATAAGTATAATCTAATATTTACTGGCAGACTCTTATTATCAAAGGGACTTGAAATGCTTTTGGATGTTTTTTGTTCATTATCATCAAAATATG
>JBPXJX010000160.1:0-2549 GCA_051715525.1 Bacteroidales bacterium | reverse complement strand
AGATGATGTTAGGGCTATATATAAACATCGTGGCAAATTTAGCCATAAAGGAACTTTTGGTCACTCTCTCATAATCGCTGGAAGCAAAGGCATGATGGGGGCTGCTGTTCTTTCATCTAAAGCATCCATCAAATCAGGATGTGGATTGGTTACTGCTCATATTCCTCAAGTGGGAAATTCTATAATGCAAGTGGCTGTTCCTGAGGTTATGGTTGATCTTGATGACGATGAGGATTATTTTTCTGAATTTTCATCAGCTTCAAAGTTCGATGCAATTGCCATAGGTCCTGGCCTAGGGAAATCTTCTAAAACGGCTGAAGCGTTTTCAAAACTATTAGATAAAACTGAAAAGCCTTTGATAATCGATGCGGATGGGTTAAATATAATTGCCGAGAACCCTACGCTTTTGAGTAAACTGCCAAAGGGAACGGTTATCACACCCCATCCAGGAGAATTTGATCGTCTTTTTGGGGCGCCAAATTCTGGATACGAAAGGCTTTTAATGGCGATTGAATCATCAGTAAAGTATGGCATAGTAGTAGTAGTAAAGGGAGCAAATACTCAAATCGTTTGCCCCGATGGCAAAGTTTATTTCAACTCTACTGGTAATCCTGGAATGGCTACTGCTGGCAGCGGCGATATTCTTACTGGTATCGTTGTTTCGTTGCTTGCTCAGGGGTATTCCCCACAGAATGCTGCTATATTTGCAGTATACACACATGGACTTGCTGGCGATATTGCCGCTGCAAATCTTGGGTATGAAGCTTTAACTGCTTCTGATATTATTGATAATATTGGTAACGCATTTAAATTAATCAATAGAAAAAATGATTAGAAAACTTATCTTATTAATAGGCTCGACACTTTTGATTTCGTGTAGTGAACAACCAATCCAGGTAACTCCTTTGGATGTTGCTAATACATTAAGCACTCATGGACTTGTATACTCACTCCCTCGAAATGTAGTTGGTGTTAAAGTACAATCAGTAAAAACTACTGTTACTCCTGGGCCATATAGCCGTTTTGCTCAAAAATATCTTGGAATAGCAGATGTTCCCTTGAAGAAAACTGAGGAGTGGAGAGTGTCTAATGTAGAATTAAGTTCTGTTTTAGAAACCGACCCTAAAGCTCTTTTCGCTATATCTGCACCAAAAGGCTCAAAGGTTGATTTTTTAAAAATCTGTAATACTGGACTTATTATCCCCGTTTCAGGGTTTGGGGTAAATTCATTAAATATTTCGAGTTTAAACCCTATTGAGAACAATAGTAAGGTCGTTTTTCTAGATATGTCTACTAGTCCCTTTATTGCTGCCGAGAAGAATACTTTTTATTCTAAAGTGAAAAAGGATAGCATTTTCGTTCGTGTTCCAATTCAAAAGGATATGATTGTTGAGAAAAATCTTGAGGAGAAAGCACGTGATGCAGCCGATTTTATCTTCTTACTTCGTAAGCGTCGTTCCGATTTTATATCGGTTGATGCTGACCATAACCTTAATGGTGAGGGTCTAAGAATTGCTTTAGATGAAATAAATCGTTTGGAACAGGAGTATTTAAGCCTTTTTATAGGTAAATCATTCACCGAAACGGCTGAACATCAGTTTGAATTTATCCCAAACGAAGCCAATGGCGAATCAACCATAATTTTTAGGCTCTCCAATTCTAAGGGTGTTTTAAATCCCTCCGATTTAAGTGGAACACCCTTCTTGTTAAAGTCCATAATTGAACCTTTACCAGATGCTTACAACACATTTTTTCAGAGTTTGGCGTTAGAAAAGGATAAGCCTGTTAAAGAAGTTATTTATTACAGGGTACCTGTTACTGCTACCTTCAGCATTTCCGATGGTAAGTCTGAGTTAGTAAGTCGTCGATTATCAATTTACCAGTATGGCAAACTGATTCGAATGCCGTTGAATCTTGTTGTTAAGGATTCTGGTTTGATAGAGTTTCAAACTAAATAGAGCAAAAAGCCCCTTCAAAAAGGGGCTTTCTTATTATTTCTGGAGTTTACTTACAAACTTCGCTTTAAAATCTGGCCATTGAGTGGTTTTGTAGTGGTCTTCACCAAAGAAAACAAGTATTGGCTCCATCTCTTCAGGTGGGTAATAACCAGGAACTGCAGTCAGAAGGTTATTCTCACCATCAAGGTAGGCAACTGATGGGTATGACATTTTACCGCTTAGTAATGCTGCTGCAAAATCGTGAGGTGAACGAGGTTCAGTTCCTTTATTTTTATAGATAGTACCTTTATAAGTTATGTCCTCTTTCTGCTCTGCATTGAGTTTTACGGGGTAAAAATATTTGTTAAGATATTCTGCAATTACTGGGTTGTTGAAGGTATTTTTATCCATTGTTTTGCACCAGCCGCACCAATCAGTAAAAACATCAATAAAAATCTTCTTTGGTGTTTTTTCGTTCAGTTTCATTGCTTCCTCTATAGTATACCATTTAACAAGTTTGCCTTCGGCTTGAGAGTAAACATTGATAGCAATAGCAACGAGGACAATGGAGATAAATAATCTTTTCATATATGATAATATTAATAATGAAGA
>JBPXJX010000159.1:0-1411 GCA_051715525.1 Bacteroidales bacterium | reverse complement strand
TCAACAAGTTTAGAAAACAAGCATTATTTTTAATATTTTGAAACCATTTATCGGGTTGGTGCTCTACCCATTTTTTCATGGTTTCTTCCCCTAAAATGTGGTTTTGAAGGCTATAATCGTGCAATAGCCTCCTAATAGTTTCATTGTCTTGTAGGTCGGTGTGAATAGGATATTGTTCGTTATTTACAGATGTCCTAAACTCTTCAATCCCCAACAGTTCCAAAAGACCTGTTTCGTCAATTAGAATTTCGTCTAATCTGCGTAGCTGGTTGTTATAATCAGGGATAAAAGCAATTTCTTCAATGGCTTTCTCAAAGCCCCGATTGAAGGCTTGGTATATTTGGGAATCTTCGATAAATTTACTTGGGACTAAATTATATACTGATTTAAGAAAAGATGTTCTATTTGAAACTAGATACGCTATCCAGTTAAATAATTGAAAACTAATATTTTCAAAAACAAACTGGTTCCATTTATTATCAGGTTGAATTTGTTCTCTATTTGATGACGTTACAAAATCACAATTTACTAAAAAAGGGAAATTGTAAGCTCTATCTTCAGTTGGCAAGTAGGTGAAAATTACTGAATCTGAGATAGGTGTAATCTCATGATTTTTACAAAGTGATGCGAAAGAAATAGTTAGGTATGGTAAGTCAAGTAACTTAGGTGGGATGTCTTGAAAATTCTTAAATTCTTCTTTTATTTGACTTATATCAATTGATGGACACTGGTATGTTAGATAAATATTTTTTGTTTGAAAATCTGATAAAATGACTTTGTCATCCTTAATTTCTCTTAAAATGCTAATTGTATCATTCTTTATTTTAACATCTATTTGGGAAATGTTTCTTAGAAATAACAAAAAACGAGGTTCAGAAAATAATTTAATTATTTTAGTGTTAAATTCATTTATGTTTTCTGTGCCAAACTCTAAGCAAAAACCAACATTTGAATTAAAAAAAACATTTTTATTTCTGACCTCTTTGGGGTATCTATACTTCTCTCTCCAAATTGGTTTTAGTTGCCAAGGTATATTTTTAGCACCAATATATTCATCATATTTACTTTGATAGTAGGAGTCCCCAATAGCTTCTTTGTATAGGCTCTCAAAACTATTATATGAACCATATTCACTATCAAAACAGAAAGAAAATCCGCCCGAGTTAAGATAGACTCTTTTTGAATGGGTAAAAACCGATTTAAACCCAATACCTTTATAGCCTGTTGCTGAGATTTCTTTTGTCTTAGCACTGTCACCTATACTGCATATAGACTCTACATCTCGGTTAGAAAATAGACGACCATTATGAGTAATTAAAATATTCTCGGTTAATGATTCGAAGCAAACGGTTACTGTCTTATTTTCTTGTGGAAAATCATCTGCATTTTGTAATAGTTCATAAACGAATCT
>JBPXJX010000158.1:0-1319 GCA_051715525.1 Bacteroidales bacterium | reverse complement strand
ACAACAATTCAATTAAACAAGCATTCGATAAGATTGAGCAAAATCAGGTATTGTCGAGTTGGAAAGATGCACAAACAAGCGATATTATTAAAGAAGGCGTTTCGAAATATATTGAAGTGCCAATTAATGGTTGTTTTAAAGATATTCGTAGCAGAAAAGTTGAAAATATTGAAAATACACTTCTCAAAATTTGGTCCATTGGCGGAAAAACAGGTTGGTACTATGGAAACTGGCTTTGGGAAATTCGTGGTTTTATCGATCAGCTGTTTGGGGGTGTTGGTATGCGAAGAGGACGTAAAAGCGAAACGGATATCTTTCCTGGTGATGCACTCGATTTTTGGAGAGTATTAGTTGCTAGCAAAGAGGAGAAAAGACTTTTACTATATGCTGAGATGAAATTGCCAGGTGAAGCTTGGCTGGAATTCAAAATAGATGAGAATAATATATTAATACAAACAGCAACCTTTAGACCTTTAGGATTACTAGGTAGATTGTACTGGTACCTAGTTTATCCGTTTCACGGACTTGTTTTTAATGGAATGATAAGAAACATTCTAAAGCCATTAAGTAAAAAGGATTTTTGATAACGGACTAATTAAAAAATAGATTAGTATGATAAACTTTGCTTTATTGATAGTTGCCTACTTTTTTATGGAGTTTGTGGCTTGGTCAAACCACAAATATGTGATGCATGGTTTCTTATGGAGATGGCATAAGGACCACCATATTAACGACCAAAAGAAATTGGCTTTGGAGGATATGCAATTCTCAGGTTTTGAAAAGAACGATTACTTCTTTCTAGTTTATGCAATACCTGCTATCCTGCTTATGATAATTGGTTTCTACTTTGGATATTTTTCTTTAGTTTTTATCGCAATTGGGATTACTCTTTATGGCTTTACCTATTTTCTTGTGCACGATATAATAATTCATCAACGATTAAAAATCCCTTTTCTGCGAACGAATCATAATTTCTATACAAAAGCCATTATTAATGCTCATTTGGCTCATCATCGGCCAAAAAGTGCAGATGATTTCAAAAATTTTGGGTTACTGATTTTTCCATTACGATTTTTTAAGAAGTAGGTTATGTGGCTATACTCATCATTACTCTTCTTTTCAATATTAGTGCCCATAGCCTTAAGCTTTGATAAAAAGCTTCGGTTCTATAAGCAATGGAAATATCTATTCCCCTCAATATTTGTAGTTGCATTTATCTATATCACTTTTGATATTTTATTTACAAGGCTTGATGTGTGGGGATTTAACTCATTATACCATATTAACACAAAATTTTTTGGACTACCAATCGAAGAGTG
>JBPXJX010000157.1:0-2279 GCA_051715525.1 Bacteroidales bacterium | reverse complement strand
TACTATATGCTATTCTATTGATTATTAAATCATCTGTTGATTATCTGTTTATCAGCAATTACGTGAAGTTTATCAGCCAAGCAAAACTGTTAAGGATTTTTCTACCTTTACAACTGCTATACCCATTGTACGTTGTTTACTCTTTTACTATGGGAATAGTAAATAAAGGGAACTGGAAAGGACGGAAAATACTTTGAATAAAAGGAATCTTAGAGAGGGATCGCCCTGGCAAATTGCCATCCGAAAGTTAATGACCGATTGGCTTTCGGTTGCATCAATTGCTTTTATTACGCTTTGCGCTGTAGGTGCAATGCTAGGTTACCTAATAGTTCCCGATTCAACACCTTATGCAAATAAGCAACATCTTGAGATTGCTTCGCGAGTACCCGGTACTAAAGCAACAATGCTTCTTTTAAGAAAGGTTGATGAAGTAAATCAACGGAATTGGTTTGGCAAGATGCTTTATGGACAAGATGAGAACTGTGTTGAATTGCCAATAAACTCGTTCCGATTTGAGGCTGATAAGATAATCGTTGAAGCATTTGACGATGCTTCAAAATACGATCCCATTCTTACTGAATTTAATATTGCAAGAGTTGTTTACCCAATTGCTCCAAACGAAAGGATTATTGTAACCAACGATACAGTCAGATTTAATACAACCACTTCAAAAGCAGTAGTTACAAATATTGCAGATATTCGCAATGCTATTTTGTCTGAGCATATTAAAAGCAAGCATTTTATACTTGGTACCGATCGTTTTGGCCGTGATCTCCTAAGTCGTTTGGTGATAGGTGCAAGAGTTTCGCTATCGGTTGGTTTTATCGCAGTATTCATTTCACTAATTATTGGGATTTTTCTTGGAGCATTGGCCGGTTTCTTTCGTGGTTGGCTCGACGATTTTGTGATGTGGTTTGTTAATGTTGTTTGGTCGGTACCAACTCTTTTAATGGTTATTGCTCTTACAATGGTTATTGGTAAAGGGTTTTGGCAGATTTTCATTGCTGTAGGCCTTACCATGTGGGTTGATGTGGCTCGTATTGTTCGTGGACAAGTTTTAAGCATTCGCGAAAAGGAGTATGTTGAAGCCGCACGAGTACTTGGATTTAGCCAGATGAGAATTATATTTCTTCATATCGTGCCAAATCTTCTAAGCCCTGTGATAATAATCTCTGCAGGAAACTTTGCAACCGCAATTCTTCTTGAAGCAGGATTAAGCTTTTTGGGCATTGGTGTTCAACCTCCAATCCCATCGTGGGGCACAATGATAAAAGTTCACTACGGTTATATAATTATGGATAAAGCATATTTGGCATTTCTTCCGGGGCTTGCAATAATGTTCTTGGTGCTTGCCTTTAACCTGCTAGGTAATGGTTTACGTGATGCTCTTGACCCTAAAGAGTTGGGGCGTAAGTGAGGTTATCAAGGCATCAATTAAGTTCAGTTTGTTGCGATAGGTTCGTGAACTCAGGACCTGAAAGTATTAGAATAAGTAATATATAACTTCCTAATGTTAAAAATTTTCTTTTCGACAATCTTTGATTGATCATTTTTTCTTGTTCTTTCATGTTTTAAATAGCATTGTTTTGGTTTCTTTTCAGCTTGTTGCAAGCGTTCTGTATTTGGCGCACTGGCGGATTTCGATACGCAAAACTGTCAATACGCCACAAAAGTTGATGAGAGGAAGAATGTTCAATTATCAACTTCACCCGCCATTGAGATAAACGCTTGTTGGTTGCAGACCTTCATTACTAATCCATTCAATTAGTATATATTTTCATATTACAATTTTTCCAATTGTTAAAATGTTCGAATTGGGCGAATGCAATATGCACAAAATTTGTTTCCTGCATCGCATCTTTGATCACCATCATATAAACATTGAGCCCATGCATTTTCAGAATCTCTTTCAGTTGAACTCCAATAGTACCAATTTGACCCCATGAATCCACCATTAATTAAAGTTCTATTTATATAAAGAATGTTTAATTCATCCATACTTGGTAAATACCAATCATTATACCCTTCTAATGTTAAATTTTTACATAATGTAGCAGCGTAATTTCCGGTTCCTTGAATTGCAATAATTGAATTTGTATTAGATTTCCCTGTTCCTATATTTCTACTTGTATTCCCAATTAATACGCTCGTTCCATTATTCCATTGCAACCCAAAACCTTGATCATTTTTAGCAACTATTAAACCGTGAACTTCTCCTGGAATATAACCTGGATCGCCAGATACAAAAAAATATGCAACCTTACCTCCTTGGAAATCGG
>JBPXJX010000156.1:0-2460 GCA_051715525.1 Bacteroidales bacterium | reverse complement strand
TCATAGACCAGCAAATAGTGACCTTGAGGCAATCTTTCAAAATCAATTCTATTTGATGGAAAAGAATCAACTTTATATCTAAACAGCAAGCTATCAGCATCGATTTTCTTCTTTCGATATATTTTGAAAGCTTGTTTATTAGAAATTTTGAAAACGAAAGTATAAGGACTTTCCCTTTTCGAATTCAACAAATTTTGACTTTTAGCAAATGAACTAAATAAAAGAAAAGTAGATATGATTAATAATGTTCGCATTGAAATTGGTTTTATCTATTTAAAGATAGAAACAATTTTCCAATATCTGGAATGAATTTTTTTATGAGTTAGAGATGAATTGAATAGCATTTGCCTTTACTGAAACCCAAACTTTACCCCCAGTTTTAATATCTAGTTGTTCCAACGACTCCCAGGTTATTAAAGCGGCTACTTTAATGCCAATATCTACCCAAACTTCAAATCCATGCTTTTGTTGATATGTTTCAACCACAACCCCTTGATAGGTATTAATTGCGCTAGTATGGGGATTTTCTAAGGATATTGAAACCGAATTCTCAGGGAAAGAAACATAACCCTCGCCGCTACTCTCATCGGTATAGAGCCAGATTTTAATATTGTTTGAAATAAAGCACCTCAAATCGTGGTCAGAACAATCAGATATTGAGCCTTTAAAGAAATTTTTAATCCCACTAAAATTTGCAACAAACTCCGACGCAGGATTTCTAAAAACATCAACGGGAGTACCCGTTTGGACAATCCTTCCGCTATTTACGACGGCTACCTGACTGCCCAACGATATCGCTTCATCGTAATCGTGGGTTACATGGATAATTGTTTGCCCCTCGCGATTAATGTTTCTTAGCAATGATTTTAGCCCCGCTCTAAGTTGCACATCAATTGATGAAAGCGGCTCATCTAAAAGCAAAACCCTAGGCTTTAAGGCAAGGGTTCGAGCCAAAGCAACTCGCTGCAACTCTCCTCCAGAAAGGTTTACAGTACTTCTTTTCAAAAGATGTAAAATTGAAAACTTTTCAGCCAAATCATTAACTCTAGTTTTCAACTCGGAGCCTTTAATTCCTTTACGCTTAAGGGGAAAAGCGATATTCTCAAATACCGACATGTGAGGGAAAATAGCCAAGTCTTGAAAAACCAAGCCAACGCTCCTATCGCCAATGGCGAAATTAGTAATATCTGAATCATCAATAAAAACCTTTCCATTGTCGGGTTTAACAAGGCCAGATATTACCTCCAGTATTATCGATTTACCTGCACCCGATGGGCCAAGCAGCATAAAATAATCACCCTTATTCACCTGAAAGGTGATATCGCTTAGCTCAAATTGCCCAAACTTTTTCGATATATTTTCTACTCTAAGCATCCTTATTCTCCTTTCGAGCAATTAATCGAACAAGTATAAATACAACAAGGCAAACGGCAATGAATATAACAGCTACCGGACGAGCATACTTCAAACCAAATGAGCCAAAACGTTCAAAAATTAGAACAGGGGTAATCATTGGGTTATATGCAACAATGATAACAGCGCCAAACTCGCTCATTCCACGAGCAAACATCATGATCAAACCCGAAACAATGCTTTTCCATGCAAGAGGCAACGAAATTGTGAAAAACACCCTCGCTGGTGATGCACCAAGATTCAATGCCGCTTTCTCCAATCGTTCTGGAACTGAGGCAAAACCTTCTCTTGCATAGTTTATTAAAAACGGAACGCTTACAAAAGCCATTGCCAAGGCAATACCCGCTGGCGTACCAACAAAACTAAAGCCCATTGACGATGATGTTTTTCCCAAAAAGCTATCCCTCGCTATAAACCCAAGCAACGCAATACCAGCAGCAGAATGCGGAATTACAACTGGAAGATCTGTAATACCTAGCACCAATCGTTTTAAAGGGAAATTATGTCGAGCCAACAAGTATGCCAAGGGTATTGATAGCAAAGCAAAAACAAGCGTTGCAGCCATCGCAACCCAAATGGTAAGCCAAATACTCGCCTTTACTTCGGGTTCAACTGCTGTACTAACAATGTTTTTTAAAGGAGTTGCCAACAACATCCCAAGAATTGGCGATATAATAAAAAGAAGCAACAGCCCACCAAGCAAAGTAGCAACAAGCCTAAACCACGAAAAATTCTGGCTATAACCTTTTATACTATTGCTTAGTTTTGATGACATTTATCTATTTCTTTATGGCAAACGGCTTTAACATTACAGGAATACTATCATAAGATGCAGTTGCAGCAGGCACAATTGCCGTTTGACCCATCTTTTTCATAATAGTTTGTCCGCCATTTGCCTCAAGGAAATACTTAACAAACTCATGCGCAAGTTTTGGATTTGGAGAGTTCTTTGGGATTGTTAACCCGTAAACCATCGGTTCACCAATCATTGTAATTACCGACTCAGGAGTTTTTCCTTTAACCTCAACGGTTACCGTTTAGATCGGA
>JBPXJX010000155.1:0-7822 GCA_051715525.1 Bacteroidales bacterium | reverse complement strand
TTGCTTTTGAGGAGGCATCGAAAAAAGCGCAAGAGCGTGGGCTTAGGGTTACAGGATCAGAATTAGTTGGTGTTGTTCCTCTTCAGGCTATGCTCGATGCAGGCAAATATTTTCTAAATAAGCAGCAGCGTTCTACGGGTATTTCTGAGAAAGAGATTGTGAAAATTGCAATCAAATCGATGGGACTTGATGAACTGGCACCTTTTGATCCTGAAAAGAAAATTATAGAGTACATACTTAGGGATAAAACAAAAAAACGACTTATCGATTTAACCATTGATGGTTTTGCAAATGAAACGGCATCGGAGTCGCCAGCACCTGGAGGAGGCTCAATCTCTGCATGCATGGGTGCTTTTGGAGCTGCTTTAGGTACAATGGTAGCAAACCTTTCTGCACATAAGGCAGGTTGGGATGAACGTTGGAAGGAGTTCTCCGATTGGGCAGATAAAGGTAAATTCTATATGGATCAGCTAATCAACCTAATTGACGAGGATACAAATGCTTTCAATAAAATTATGGATGCATTTGGCTTGCCTAAAGGTAGTGATGAAGAGAAAGCTGCTCGTAAAAAAGCGATTCAGGATGCAACACTTTACGCCACTGAAGTACCATTTAAAGTGATGAAACTCTGTTATGAATCAATGGCAGTAATGAAGGCTATGGCTGAAATTGGCAACCCAAATTCAGTAACCGATGCTGGAGTAGGGGCTTTAGCAGCACGTTCAGGCGTAATAGGCGCATTTTTAAATGTTAAAATCAACGCATCAGGGCTAGATGATAAAACTATTGTTGCAAAATTCCTTGAGGAGGGAGAAACGATTGTTGCAAAAGCAATGTCTTTAGAAAAAGAAGTCTTAGAATTAGTTGATAGCAAGATTTATAAAAAGTAACAGTAATATTCAAGTACAAAAAAGGCCTTCTGGAATTATTCTAGAAGGCCTTTTTTATCATATCTTATTTTGTGTATTAAGTTAATTCTGTTGAATTCGCTTAATAATAACAGGGTTATAGAGATTTTCTATATAAAGTTTATTGGGTCATAAATATGATTTAACATTTATAAATCATATCTTGTTTCTTTAACATTATTTAACCCTATAGTAAACCTAAATTTTAATTTATGAAAAAACTAACTGTTTTTCTTGCATGTCTTGTGCTTGTTGGCATTACTTATGCTCAAGCGCAAACCGTGCGGATTACCGGGACCGTTACTGGTTCTGAGGATGGAATGCCAATTCCAGGAGTTTCGGTTGTTGTCAAAGGGACAACTAGTGGAGCTGCCACGAATGTAGACGGGAAGTATGAATTAAATGTAGCATCTAATGCTGAGTTTTTAATTTTTAGTGCAGTAGGTTTTAAAACACAAGAGGTTGCAATTGGTGGACGTTCATTAATTGATATTGTTCTTGTATCTGAATCTGTTCAGTTTGAAGAATTAGTTGTTACTGCTTTGGGTATAACCCGTGAAAAAAAATCGCTGGGATATTCTGTGCAGGAGGTTAAGGGGGATGCTTTAAATGTTACCAAAGGAAATGACTTTGCATCTGCATTAACTGGTAAAGTTGCAGGTCTTCAAATTAAAAATAATACAAATTTCGGTGGTTCTACAAATATTATTGTCAGAGGATCATCATCTTTAACTGGAAATAATCAGGCTCTCTTTGTAGTTGATGGAGTTCCAATTGATAACTCAATTTTGAATAATTCAAGTCAAAAAAGAGGTGGCCACGGATTCGATTTTGGTAATACTGCTTCAGACTTTAACCCAAATGATATTGAGTCAGTTACCGTTTTAAAAGGTGCCGCCGCTACTGCGCTTTATGGCTCAAGAGCTGCAAATGGTGTTATTCTTATTACTACCAAAAAAGGATCTAAGAGTAAAGGTTTTGGCGTTGAATATTCTGGCAACTTTACTTTAGGCGTATTGGATAAAAGCACATTCCCAAAATATCAAAAGGAATATGGTGGAGGCTATTCACCAATTGACTATGGATCTGATCCTCACCCAGGCCTTGAGCAATATGACTGGAACGGGGATGGTATTATTGATGATAATATTCCAACATATGAAGATGCATCGATGGGTGAAAAATTTGATCCAAATGCTTTAGTTTATCATTGGAATTCATATATTCCTGGTTTAGAAACTTATAACAAAGCATTACCATGGGTAGCAGCAGAGCATGATCCATCCTATTTCTTTAATACTGCGAAGACATTTTCAAACTCAATTCAGGTTTCAGGTAGTGGCGAAAAAGCCACTTACCGATTCTCTTATCAGAATTTAACCCAGAGTGGTTTAATGCCTAATAGTGAATTGAAAAAAAATAACTTTGGTTTTACTAGTACATACGACCTTACAAGCAAGATTAAGTTAACTTCATATGCTAATTATATTGCTACAAAAACCAAGGGAAGAAATGCAACTGGTTACAATGGGAATATTCTATCTTCTTTCCGTCAATGGTATCAGGTTAACGTTGATATTCTAGATCAAAAAGATGCATACGATCAATTAGGTACTAATGCTACGTGGAATATGAATGCTCCAGATGATCTAAGTCCTGCTTATTGGGACAATCCATATTGGGATAGGTATAAAAACTATGAATCAGATGAAAGAAATCGCTTCATTGGGTATACCAAAGTTGATTGGATATTAAATGATATAGTAACGCTAACTTCAAGAGTTGCAGTGGATAACTATTCATATATGCAAGAAGAAAGAAGAGCGGTTGGTTCAATTGCAGAAGCTTTTGGTGTAGGATTAGGCGATGCATCATCAGGTTATGCTTTAAAGAAAGGTAACTTTAATGAGGTAAACTTTGATTTAATGGCTTCCTTCAAAAAAGATTTTAATGAAAACCTTAATTTGACTGGCTTACTGGGCTGTAATATACGTCAAAGCACTTCATCAAGCGTTTATTCTTCTACAACTGGAGGTTTAGCTGTTCCTGATTTATATGCTTTAGCAAACACACAATCTCCACCAATGTTATCAGAGGAAACAGATGAAACAAAACAGGTAAATGGATTCTTTGGGAACGCATCAGTAAACCTTTATAAAATTATTTTCTTAGAAGGTTCACTTAGGGTAGACCAATCATCAACCTTGCCCAAGAATAATAATACTTATTTATATCCTTCGGCATCAGCAAGTTTCCTTTTCACTAAATTTTTAAACCTTGATTTTATAAGTTTAGGAAAGTTAAGATTAAACTACGCCGAGGTTGGTAGCGATGCACCATTCTCAAGTTTAAAAGATGTTTATTTCCAAGCATTCCCATTTAGTGGTAATGGCGTTGCATTTGGGGGCTCAACTAAAATGAATCCTGATTTAAAACCTGAGAGAACTAAGAGTATTGAGGCCGGTTTAACCTTAAACTTCTTAAACAATCGAATTGGTTTAGATATTGCTATGTATGATAATAGATCTATTGATCAGATTATGCCTGTAAGAATTTCTGCTGCAACAGGATACCTTTCTAAATTTGTAAACGCGGGCGAGGTAAGCAATAAGGGTATTGAGTTGATGCTGAATTTAACTCCAGTTGTAAGCAAAGATTTTAAATGGGATGTTGATTTAAACTGGGCTAAGAATAAAAGTGAAGTTATATCTCTTGCAGAAGGAGTTGATAATTTACAAATTGCAAGTCTTCAGGGCGGCGTAACTATTAATGCTAGAGTTGGTGAGCCTTACGGAACAATTCAGGGTACGGACTTTGTGTATTATAATGATGAGAAGTCAATAAATAAGCGAATTATTGAAGACGGAATATATCAGAAAACTGCTACTTCTGATAAAGTAATTGGTGATATTAACCCCGATTGGACCGCTGGTTTAAGAAATAGCCTGTCCTATAAGAACTTTAATTTAAGTTTCTTAATTGATTGGAAAAAAGGCGGTGATATATTCTCGTTGGATATGTGGTATGGTACAAGTACAGGACTGTATGAGGAATCAGTAGGTTTAAATGAACTAGGAAATCCGATTCGTAATTATGCTGCTGATGGTGGTGGTCTTATTCTTCCAGGTGTGCTACCCGATGGAACACCTAATAACGTTAGGTCAGATGAAATGGGAACTTACTATACCCCAATTGGTTCATACAGCGCACCAAACGCAATGCACATTTATGATGCTAGCTATATAAAATTAAGGGAATTGTCCCTTTCCTATACTTTCGATCAAAAACTATTTAAAGGTACCTTCATCAATGGTGCAACCCTTAGCTTTGTTGGATCAAATTTGTGGATAATTCACAAAAACCTTCCTTATTCTGATCCTGAAACAACTCAGGGAGCAGGCAATATTCAGGGATGGCAGAGCGGTGTTATGCCATCTACTAGGAACTTTGGTTTTACTTTAAATCTTAAATTCTAAAACGGAACCGTTATGAATAAAAAAGTTATATTTCCCTTAATTTTTCTTTCCGTTATCCTTGCATCTTGTACAAAGGATTTCGAGGAAAAAAATACTGATGTGAAAAATCCTTCAGTGGTTACTCCAGAGGTATTGCTTACTAATGCTCAAATTACATTAGCCAATCAAGTCTCTAGCACAAATGTCAATGAAAATATCTGGAAACTGATGGCTCAATACTGGACTGAACGTTCTTATGTTGATGAATCAAACTATGATATTGTTAATCGTAGAATTCCTGATAATATGTTTGCCACATACTATTCGATATTGAAAGATCTCAAAGAGGCAAAAATGTATATTGAAAGCGAAAAGCTTTTAGAGCCAAACTTAGCAAGTAAAGAAGCCGTAAGAGCAAATAAGTTAGCCATAATTGATCTTCTTCAAGTTTATATTTATCAGCAATTGGTCGATATTTTTGGAGATGTTCCTTACAGCGAAGCACTCGATTCTGATAATTATACTCCGGTTTATGATGATGCTCAGGACATTTATACCGATTTGATTGCAAGGGCAACAGAAGATATAGCTGCTATGGATGATTCTGAAGATAGTTTTGGTACAGCTGATTTGATTTATAGCGGAGATGTAGCATCATGGTACAAATTTGGTAATTCATTGCTTGTTAAACTAGGAATTGGTATAGCTGATGGACCATTATCTGCTTTAGGTCAATCAACTGTAGAGACAGCATACGCAAATACATTTACAAGTAGTGCTGATGGTGCATACTTCCCATATCAAGGGTCATTACCATATGTTAACCCGCTACATTCTGAATTGGTTCTTAGTGGAAGACACGATTTTTTGATTACTACTACAATTTATGATGTTATGAATGCCCTTTCGGATCCTAGAATTGATAATTATTTTGAAAATCTTAGTAAGCCTGCAGTTGTTTATGGAGTAAAAGGTGGAAGCTATAACGGAAAAATGCATTATAATTCTACTATTGATGAGCCTGATTTTCATGGAATTTTACTTACTTACGATGAAATTCAATTCTATTTAGCAGAAGCTGCTGCAAGAGGCTGGGATTTAGGTGGTACTACACCAGATGTGTTTTTTGATGAAGGAGTAGAGGCATCAATACTTGAATGGGGAGGAACATCGTTAGAAGCCACAGCCTATTTAACAGCGCATTCATATGCTTCATACCCTGGTTGGAGGCAAGCAATTGGAACACAAGCTTGGCTTGCTATGTATACCAGAGGTTTCGAAGGCTATACAATCCATCGAAGATTAGATTACCCAGCATTTATAATGCCTCCGCAGCCTCCAACAGGTGTAACTGAGGTGCCTACTCGCTTTACATATCCTATTGCAGAACAAACATTGAATGCAACTAATTATGCTGCTGCTTCAACTGCAATTGGTGGAGACAAGTTGACAACCAGACTTTTCTGGGATTTATACTAGGCTTGACAGATTTAATCATCTTATCTAATTATCATGTTTTTAGATGATAAATCAATATAATCAATTCGGAATATGTATTATGAAAACCCAGCATTTGCTGGGTTTTCTATTATACATCTAACGTGGCTTCTTAGAAAAAAGGTTGTATTATCAACTCCATTCAATTATCCTACTTAATCTAAATGTCAAAATTGTAACTAAACTTAATACTTTACTGCCCGAATACCATTTACACCTTACTTTTGGGTGAGTTGATGAAAGTTGGTTGTTAGAATCTAACTAAGTGTTAAAACAACTTAATAATTTAGGCAAAGCAGTTTTGGTTTTGCACCAAGACTGCTTTATTTTTTATACGGTTAGTTTTTAAAAAGCCTATAATATTCAATTATTAGCAAAAGTATTATTGATTTGAAGAGCCATAATCAGTAATTGTTAAGAAATATTAAAAAAAAGTTTACTCTTGAAATTGTTTAAAATGAGGAGCTAAACCTCTTTTTATTTTTTAAAAAAATAGGTTATTCCTTTATTTAACACTACAGACAGTGTTAAAATGCTTGCATTTAAAAAAATTTATGTATACATTAGCGAGGTAGAAAATTAATTATTAACCTCTATTTGTAAACCTAAAACTTGTTCTATGAAAAGACTATGTGTTTTTCTTGCATGTCTTGTGCTTGTTGGCATTAATATAGCCCAAGCGCAAACCGTGCGGATTACCGGAACTGTTAAAAGTTCTGAGGATGGAATGCCAATTCCAGGCGTGTCTGTTATTGTAAAGGGCACAACAACTGGTGTTGCCACCAATATTGACGGTAAGTATGATCTAAATGTTGGAGCTAGTGCTCAAACTTTAGTTTTTAGTTCTGTTGGGTTTAAAGCCCAAGAAATTGAGATTGGCGGGCGTTCTGTTATTGATGTTACTTTAGAATCTGAATCTCTTCAGGTAGAAGAGTTGGTTGTAACAGCAGTAGGTATTAAACGTTCATCAAAATCAGTTGGTTATGCAGTTTCTACTGTAAGCGCTGAGAGTGCAGTTGCAAAAGCTGAGCCAGACCTTTTAAAATCAATTCAAGGTAAGGTTCCTGGTGTTGATGTAAGAGTTGGACAAGGTGCTCCAGGTTCTGCTACAAAAATTAGCATTCGTGGTACATCTTCATTCTTTGGTTCAAACCAACCACTTATCATTGTTGATGGAGTTCCATACAGTAACGATCAAGTAACTACTTCAAGCATGAGTTCAGGTGGTGGTGCTTATTCAAACGGTTTAAGTACTCTTGACCCAAACAACATTGAGTCAATGTCAGTTCTTAAAGGTTCTGCTGCATCTGCACTTTATGGTTCAAGAGCTGCTAACGGCGTTCTTGTTATCAAAACAAAATCTGGTGCAAAAGCTTCTTCGAAACGTGGTTACGAAGTTACATTCACATCTTCATATGCTGTTGAGAAAATAGCGAACTTACCTGATTACCAAAATACTTATGGTAATGGTGCTAACTTTGAATTCTCAAATGCTAACGGATCTTGGGGTGCTAAATTTGGTACTATTGACTCTATTGCAGCTTGGCCAGAGTATTTAGCTAATTACCCTGAACTTTACTCTAAAACAGGTAAACAGCCTTATAGAGCTTACCCAGATAACGTAAAGGATCTATTTAAAACAGGAACTATTTTAGAAAACTCTCTATCTGTTTCTGGTGGCAATGAGAAAACTGGTTATAATACAACCGTTTCGATGATGAGACAGGATGGTTATATTCCTGAATCTTCATTTGATAGAAATAGTATTAGTGCTGGTGGTACAACCAAGTTAGAAAACGGACTTACAGTTGGCGGAAACCTTGCTTATACCAAAACAAGCCAAACTGGTGGTATTTTTGGTGAAAACCAAGTTGATGGAGCTGCTTCTTCATTTGCTCGTAACCTTTTCTTAGGCAGATGTTGGGATATTCCTAACCTACCTTATGAAACCCCTACTGGATT
>JBPXJX010000154.1:0-9616 GCA_051715525.1 Bacteroidales bacterium | reverse complement strand
ACGCTCTTCCGATCTAAATGCTTTAGAGAAGTTTTCATCCTATAATGGTAAGATTATTAATAAAATTGAATTTGTTGGGTTAAACGCCTTTGGGCAATCAATAAATGATACAATTCTGAAAGAAACATCTTGGCTTGAAACATCTGCAAATAAAATTCACATCAAAACAGCCAAATCGATGATTCGTAATAGCATACTTTTTAAGGAAGGTGATATAATAAGTCCTGTCGACTTTGCTGAATCGGAACAGCTAATTCGTGGCCAAGAATATATTGAAGATGCTAGTATTGTTATAAAAATTTTGGATGACACAACTAAGGTAGATGTAACTGTAGTTACAAAAGATGCATGGTCTATTGGTTTGGATTACAGGTATGGAAACCAGTACTCGAGTCAACTTCAGATTTATGACAAGAACTTTATTGGATATGGTATTTATTTAAGTGGAAATTTGTTTTTTGATTCTCGAGAAACTACACTTTTTGGTAGAAAGTATGAGCTGGGGTTGCCAAATATTGGAGGGTCATTTATTGATGCAAATATATGGGAGCGAAATGGTCAGGGCTATAAAACATATGCGTTTGATTTATCGCGCGGGTTTTACTCTTCTAAAGCTCATACGGCAGGAGGTATTGGTTTTGTTAATAGTTGTGAGCCTTATGGATTTAAAACGCTTGATACAACTCTGGAGGTATGCTTTAAAAAGTATGATTATTGGCTTGGGCAATCGTTTCGGGTAAGTAGAAAGGATGCGTTAAAAATGCCATTAAACTTAGCTTTATCAGTTCGTTATACTAATCAAGTTTTTAGTGAAAGACCTGTTGTTAACCCCTCAACCAACTACTTTTTTCATAATAGAACCTACTATCTGGTGGGTTTAAGTTTAACAAAGCAAGATTTATTTCGGGCGAATCTGATATATTCACAAGGTTCAACTGAGGATATTCCTACTGGTTATAGAATACAGTTTACATCAGGGATTGAGAAAGGCGAGTTTAAGAATAGGTATTATTTAGGAAACGAGTTTTCTGCAGCTGAAATATCACCATGGGGATATCTCTTTACTTCGGTGCGAAGTGGTGGTTTTATTGCTGATAATCAGCAGTTTCAACAAGTTACGTTCAACCTTCGATCAACCTATTTCTCAAACCTTTTCAGAATTAATAATTTGAGGTTACGACAGTTTGTTCGATTTGATTATATGAGAGGAATAAGTCGTTTTTATGGAACTGGAGAAGAAGGAGAGTCAATATTTCTTGACGAAAACAACGGTATCAGAGGTTTGACAAGTTCAAGCATGTATGGAACTTCGAGGATGGTTGTTAACCTTGAAACAGTTGCTTTTAGCCCACTTTACTTTTACGGTTTTAAATTTGCATTTTATGGTTTTTGTGATTTTGGTGTTATTGGTGATGCACGCGAAAATATTGTTGGAAACCAATCGTTTACTGGGTTTGGATTAGGTGTTAGGATCAGAAATGAGAATCTGGTTTTAAACTCAATTAGCATTCGTTTAGGATATTACCCTGTTTTGCCTGTAAATGCCGATGTTACATATTGGTTAATTACAGGTCAACAAAGAACACGTTTTGAAAACTTTAGAGCTAAACCACCTCAAATCTTACCTTTCGAATAATTTTTGTGTTATTAAGTAAACAATCATCGAGTTTTAGTGTTTTTAAAGAAGTTAAAAACAAAAAAATTCAAATATATGTCAGTACTTGTTGGTAAAAATGCTCCAAAATTTAAAGCTAAAGCAGTAGTTAACGGAAACGAAATTGTTGAAAACTTTTCGTTAGAACAGTATCTTAATAAAAAGTATGTTCTATTTTTCTTTTATCCAGCCGATTTCACTTTTGTATGCCCTACCGAACTATTAGCATTCCAAGACCAAATAAAGGAATTTGAAAAGCGTGATACTGTTGTTGTTGCTTGCTCTGTTGATTCTGAGTTTTCGCATTGGAAATGGTTACAGACCCCATTGAATGATGGAGGTATTAAAGGTGTTACCTACCCTATGGTTTCCGACTTATCCAAAACCATTTCTGAAAATTATGATGTTCTTGCAGGTGGCTATGAGTATACAGAAGAAGGAGAAGCAACTTTTGTAGGTACTCCAATGTCTTATCGTGGTTTATTTATAATTGATAGGCAAGGCATTGTGCGCCACCAGTTGGTTAACGATATGCCTTTGGGTCGTAGCGTTGATGAGGCAATTCGTATTGTTGATGCGCTCCAATTCTTTGAGCAGAATGGCGAAGTTTGCCCTGCAAACTGGAAAAAAGGTGACAAAGCAATGAAACCAACTCAGGATGGAGTTTCTAAATTCTTATCGGAGAAACATTAAGCGTTCTGTATAATTTTTATAAACCGTATCATTTGATGCGGTTTTTTGTTTTTTTCGCCTTGACTTTTCTTTCAAAATGTTACATTTGTAAATATGAGAGAAGTCCTAAAATATGACCTCACATACCCCGAAGATTTTGCCGATAATTTATCGCGCTATATCGAATTGCTAGATTGCGGAATTATACTCAGAAGTAATAGCTATTTATCAAAAAAGGATAAACAATCGGTTCGTAGCAGCTACGATTTTCTTTCAGGGCTATCCGCTCTAACTATTTGTAGACCAACTTTAAACAAGTTAGAAACACTTCGAAATAAGTATTCTGATCTATCGGATTGGATTTTTGGGTACGTTGGTTACGATATCAAGAATGAAATTGAAGAGTTAACCTCTGAAAACATTGATGGCCTAGATTTTAACGATCTATTTTTCTTCCAACCCAAAATCGTATTGCTATTTAAGGAAGATAAGCTAAATGTAAAGTACTTTCCTTCTATAACTTCATCTGAGGAGATTGATGAAATAGTTAAACGCTTAGATGTTCCTTGTATTAACTATGATTTTGAAAGCCCAGTTAATCATTTTAAAGCTCGATTTACAAAGGATGAATATTTAAACTCTGTAAACGAAATTAAAAGCCATATACAAAAGGGTGATATTTATGAGATGAACTTTTGCCAGGAGTTCTATAACCAAGAGGCGGAAATTCTTCCTGCTGAAACCTTTATTGCTCTTAATCGTTATTCGCCAACTCCTTTTGCTACTTTTTTAAAGAAAGGTAACAACTATATCATCTCGGCTAGTCCTGAAAGGTTTCTAAAAAAGAAAGGTAATGTTATTGTTAGTCAACCCATTAAGGGAACAGTTGCTCGAAGTATCGACCCCTATGAAGATGAAATGATTAAACAAGCACTCAAGAACGATCCAAAAGAACGTGCTGAGAATATCATGATTGTTGATCTTGTTCGCAATGATTTATCTAAAATTGCTGAAATTGGTTCTGTTAATGTTGATGAGCTTTGTGGAGTGTATCCCTTCCGTCAGCTGCATCAAATGATTTCTACTATTTCTTGCAAATTAAAAAAGGAGCACGATTTTGTTGATGTACTAAAGGCAACATTCCCCATGGGATCGATGACTGGAGCCCCTAAGATTAGGGCAATGCAGCTAATTGAGCATTTTGAGCGAACAAAGCGAGGTTTATACTCTGGTTCCATTGGGTATATCACCCCAGACCATAATTTTGACCTTAACGTTGTTATTCGAACCTTACTGTATAATAGGGATAAAAAATATCTTTCGTTTAGCGTTGGTGGAGCAATTACCATTAACTCAGACCCTGAAAAAGAGTATCAGGAGTGCATGCTTAAAGCCAGAGCAATTCTTTCGACCCTTAAAGCGGAGATAATCGATGCAGAGTAGATTTATTGATTTTATTCGAGCCAATAATCTTGTATCGGCCAACGAGAAAATTTTATTAGCCGTAAGTGGAGGAGTTGATTCAATGGTGATGCTAAATCTTTTCCATAAAACAGGTTTTTCATTTTCTGTTGCGCACTGTAATTTCTCTTTACGAGGCCAAGAATCAGACGGCGACGAGTCATTGGTTACTAAAATCTGTGCAGAGAAAGGAATAGAATTATTCTGTATAAGATTTGAAACCGAGAAGTATGCTCAAGATAATAAGCAATCAATCCAGGTTGCTGCTCGAAATTTAAGGTATGATTGGTTTAATAGGCTATGTGATAAGCATAGGTTTAATAAAATTGCCATTGCCCATAATCGCGACGATGTTGCCGAAACGGTTATTCTAAACCTTACTAGAGGTACGGGTTTAAAAGGTTTGTCGGGAATTAAGTTGATCAATGGCAAGGTAATACGGCCATTGCTCGATTTTAGTCGCAACGAAATTGTTGCTTATGCTAAGGAGCACCTAGTAATTTTCCGCGAAGATTCGAGCAATTCATCAGTTAAGTATGCTCGCAATAGGATTAGACACAACGTTTTACCTGAACTTGAGAAGCTAAACCCTTCGGTAAAACGTTCAATTGCCGAAATGGCAAACCATGTTCATGAGTCATGGAATCTTATTGAAGATTATCTTTTAAAACTTAAGAAAGAGATTGTGTATGTTGAAAAAGAAAAGGTTTTATATAGCATTCAGTCATTGTTGAACGAGAAGTATAGCAAACTATTTCTTTTCGAAGAACTTAATTTGTATGGATTTTCATATGATACTATAGAACAGATAACCAAATCCTTTCATAGTCAGTCGGGTAAAGTTTTTTACTCAACAACTCATCAACTATTACACGACAGAGATTATTTCGTATTAACTGAAAGAGATGAAGTTGAAAGAGCAATTGTTATGATTGATAAGGGTTGCAAATCAATAGGTTCTCCGTTAACCCTAAGAATTGATATAATAAACAAATCAGATTTTTTTGAAATACCCAAAGAACCTGAATTTGCATTATTAGATTTTGAAAAGTTAACTTTCCCTCTCGAATTAAGACTATGGCAGGCAGGCGATAAGTTCATGCCATTGGGAATGGATCAATTCAAAAAGATTAGTGACTTTTTAATCGACTTAAAGGTACCGTTGGTTGATAAAGATAAGGTATACGTTTTAACATCAAACAATGAAATTGTTTGGGTTGTAGGAATGCGAATTGATAATAGATTTAAGGTAGATAAAATGACTCAAAGTATATATAGAATCGAACAACGAACAACGAACAACGAATAACGATTTTAGCTATCCTTCAGCGATCTCTGTCAATTCAAACCATCGTTCTCCTTTAATATCTAACTGTTTAATTACATCTGAGTATCTACCCGATTTTTTTGTTATTTCATCATTAGAAAGAGTTCCACTACTAAGTTCACTTTCGAGTTGCTTTTTTTCAACTTCTAAATCAGCAATATCTTTGGTAATTAGCTCTAATTCTCTTTTTTCGTTAAAGGTTAGTTTTCTAATGCGCTCTCTTTCTGTTTTTGGCTTTTCGGGTTTTGTAAGAACTTTCTCTCTTTCTTCTTTTTGTTGATTTGACTCATTTTCCTTTGCCCAATCGCGATAATCGGAGTAGCTGCCCGGAAATCCGCTAACCTCACCATCACCATCAAAAACTAAAAGACCATCAACCACCTTATCCATGAAATGTCTATCATGCGATACTACGATTACAACGCCATTAAAATTTCTTAAATAATCTTCAAGTACATTTAGAGTGAGGATATCTAAATCATTTGTTGGTTCATCAAGGATAAGAAAATTCGGGTTACGCATCAAAATGGTTAGTAAATAAAGCCTACGCTTTTCGCCACCACTCAACTTATGAACGAATGAGTATTGTGTTTCGGGCGAAAAAAGGAATAAGTTTAGGAACTGCGAAGCAGTAAGGGTTTTGCCATCGCCAAGGGTAACCACTTCGGCAATCTCGCGAGCGACATCAATTACCTTTTGCTGTTCGTTAATTTTCATACCTTCCTGTTTGTAGTAGCCAACCACAAGCGTTTCGCCGGGGTCGATTATGCCCGAATCGGGCATAAGACCACCTGTAATGATGTTAAGGAAAGTCGATTTGCCTGTTCCATTTCGGCCAATAATGCCCAGTTTCTCAAAGCGATTGAATCGGTACGAGAAATCTTTTAAAATAACTTTATCGCCAAACTTCTTTGATATGGAGTTAACCTCAAGTACCTTTTTGCCTAATCGTGATGTTTTTACGTTGATTTCTACCTCTGAATCATTGCGCCGTTGGTTTGCTTTTTCCTGAATTTGGTAGAAAGCATCAATGCGATACTTTGCTTTAGTACCTCTTGCTTGAGGCATTCTTCCCATCCACTCTGATTCTTTGCGAAGCAAGTTTGCAGCCTTTTCAACCTCAGCATTTTGGTACGATATTCGTTCCTGCCTTTTTTCAAGAAAGTAGGCATAGTTTCCTTTGTACCAGTATAGCTGTTTTTGGTCAAACTCAATGATATCGGTACAAACCCTATCGAGGAAAAAACGATCGTGGGTAACCATTAAAAGGGTAATTCTATTCTTAAGAAGATGTTCCTCAAGCCATTCCACCATATCCAAATCAAGGTGGTTAGTCGGCTCATCGAGTATTAAGATATCTGGATTATTTATTAATGTGGATGCTAATGCAACTCTTTTTCGCTGTCCTCCCGATAGCTGTGAGACTGGTTTGTTAACATCGTCAAGTTTTAATTTCGATAGTATTTGTCGTGCTTTCACCTCATGATCCCAAGCCGATAGGCGATCCATCTCCTCCATGGCATGATGAAGTAGGTCTTTATCATCATGGGCTATGGCTTTTTCATAAGCACGAATGGCGTTTGCCACCCTATCGTTAGATGCAAAAACATTTTCAATTACAGTGGCTGCTTCAATCAATTCAGGTTCCTGCTCAAGATAACCAATATGTAAATCGCTTTTAAAGGTAATATTACCGGAATCAGCAGTGTCTTTGCCTGCACAAATTCTAAGCAAAGTTGTTTTTCCTGCACCATTTCGGGCAATTATACCTACACGTTGATCTTGACCAATGGTAAATTTTATATCCTCAAATAGCACCAAATCCCCAAACGACTTGGTCAAATTTTCAACTTGTAGGTAGGGTATCATCTTAAAAATAAATTTTTGCAAAAGTAGTTTATTTTATGGGAATGAATAAGAGTGTAGAAATTGAATAAACTTTAAACCAATAACAATTATTAAAGCAAATCAACTTTGCAATTATTCCTATCTTTATAACGATAAAAATGCAATGTAATGACTAGAAAAGAACGCTTTAGGTTAATTATCGATTATTTTAAAGTAAATATGCCTGTTGCTGAAACGGAACTAGACCATACTTCTCCTTATGAGTTAATAGTGGCAACAATACTTTCGGCTCAGTGTACCGATAAGCGAGTGAATATTGTTACTCCTCCTTTTTTTGAAAAGTATCCAACTGTTAATCATCTGGCAAAAGCAACGGTTGAGGACATATTTAAACTGATAAGATCAATTTCGTACCCTAACAATAAAGCCAATCATCTTTCGGGAATGGCAAAGATGATTGTATCTGATTTTGGAGGTGTTGTTCCAAGTGATATTAATGAATTACAAAAACTACCTGGTGTTGGACGAAAAACTGCCAACGTGGTTGCCTCTGTTGCATTTAACAAACCTGCCATGGCAGTAGATACACATGTTTTCAGGGTTGCCAAAAGGTTAGGTTTGACATATAATGCAAAAACACCGCTAGCAACAGAGTTACAACTGGTTGAATTTATTCCAGATGAGTTAATTCCTATTGCTCATCATTGGCTGATTCTCCATGGTCGATATGTTTGCATTGCCCGAAAACCAAAGTGTAATGAGTGCGGCGTGAGTGAGTTTTGTAAAGAGTATGGGAAGAAGAAAGTGACAAGTGACAAGTGAGAAAACCTTCTCTAATACTGAAAAAATGTAAATGGTAAATTGCCTCATTTTCAAATTAACTCATTTTCAAATTGTCAAATTATACTTACGACGGTACTTTCCCTGGTTTACTGACTGTGATCTTTCATGCATATGAATCGAAAGATTGGCCTGAGGCCATTATTCGCCCCGAAAAACAAGGGCTTCTGTTTGGTGAAATAGTATTGATAAATACCGATGAACAAAAGGCATCAAGAGTTTGGGATGGTGTTAAGCGTTATGGTGGAGAGCTAACCTGCGAGCAGATTTTCCATGCCTTCCTTTCGCTCGATGATGATGTAGAGATGATTATCATTCAATATTGTAGAGAACTATTCTCCCAAAAGGTTTGTATTGCAACAAATTTTGCAAACGATGCGGTTCTTAGGATTAGTCAACTTGAGAAAAAGGTGCTGCGCGAAGCGCATCATTTTGTTATGTTTATTCGATTTGAGCAAGCAGCCGATGGAACTTGGTTTGCACCAATATTTCCAAAGTATGATATACTTCCTTTGATCACAGGCCATTTTAGAGATCGATTTGCCGATCAACCTTGGCTGATTTATGATACCCGAAGAGGGTATGGCTTTTTCTTCGACACTAAAAAAATGGAGCAGATAACAATTGATAATCCGGCATTTAATATTATTTCGGGACAACTAAACAGGGATGTTACCCATTCTGAAGAGGATAAGTGGCAGCAGATGTGGAAAGCCTACTTTAAGCAGATTGCCATAAGAGAGCGCACTAATCTAAAATGTCAGATGAACTTTATGCCCAAGAGGTTTTGGAAGTATATGACTGAGAAAAAATTGTAATTAATGGTAGATGATCATTAGTCAATAACCTTAAACCTAATCTGCTATTCTTTGTCTAAACTCTTGAAATAACTCTTAATTAATAGACTTAACCACAAAATATCAATAAGATGAAAAAAATCTTAATTGTATCTTTTCTTGCAGTTTTATCAATTTGCAGTTTTGCTCAAAATGGAAAAATACCATTAACGCACAATGTGTATGATGGTTGGAATGATTTAATGAATCCATTCATTTCTTCAAATGGTCAATGGATTTCGTATGAAGTAAACCCTCAAGATGGAGATGGGAAACTTTATTTAACTGATAATAAATTAAATAGTAAGCTGATTTTTAAACGAGGTTATAAAGCATCTATTTCATCATCAAATAGTTATATTGTTTTTCAGATTAAACCATTGAAAGCAGTTACTCGAAAGGCAAAAGTTGATAAAAAAAAGAAGGATGATATGCCGAAAGATTCTTTAAAGATTTTTGCATTTGATAGCAAAAAGGAGTACTCATTTTCAAGGTTGAAATCCTACAAAATTGGCGAAAATGGAGGTGATTGGGTAGCTGTTTTAACCGAAGTTAAGAAGAAGGATAAAGACAAAGAGGTACAACAGGCTGATACATCAAAGAAAAGTAAACCAAAAGCCGTTAAAAAGCCTATCAAAAACAACGATGACGAAAAACCCGGAACGCTTTTCTTATTAAACCCATTGACTGAGAAAAAGCAAGAGTTTAATTTAGTATATGACTATTCTATTTCTAAAAATGGTTCATTAGTTGCATTCTACTCAAAAACTGATGATACTTTAAGTTTATCAAATATTCAGGTATTCGATGGTGTTAAAGGTGAAGCATATATAATATTTGAACAGAAAGGTGATATTAAAAAAATAGCAATTGATGAAAATGGTAAACAAGTAGCATTTCTTTTCTCTGCCGATACGGGCAAAGTAAAAGTATACGATTTATATTATTGGACTGCTAATGCTAAAAGTGCTGAAAAAA
>JBPXJX010000153.1:0-5283 GCA_051715525.1 Bacteroidales bacterium | reverse complement strand
TTGCTACAAAGAGCGAAAAGAAATATTGGGGTTGAATTTAAAATTAGTGATAAAAAGCCGAGTTTCTGACCTGCATTTATAACCTTAGTGAAATACCCCGACCATTTAATAAAGAAATCATTCTCGCGACCCATTGCTTTTAACGTTTCAATGGTTTGAATACCTCCCATTGTTACTCCTGAAAGTTTACCACTTTCAACCGTATAGTTTAAATAAACCTCAGCTCTCTTTTTTGTTATAATTCTATATACAAAAACATTTATTAATGCTAAACCACATCCAATAAACGTAAGTAGAATATCATATCTTAGCATTAGAATAAAATAGAAAACTAATAGTATAATATCAAGTAAGTTATTAGCGAGTTCACCTGTTAATAGCTCTGCAATTTTGGAGTTTAACGAGATTCTTCCACCAATCTCGCCCTTATAGCGCTGGTTATAGAAGCTGATCGGAAGCCTTAAAACGTGCCAAAAATATTTTGTTGATGTTACTATATCTAATTTATTTTTTGTTCTTAAAAGGATGCTAAACTTTAGATATTCTAAGGAGGCTCTAAAAATAGCAGTTAGAATCATTCCTGCAATTAGTGGCAATAGCCAATCCTTAGAGCCACCTATTAAAATATCATCGACAAAAATTTTTGCAAAAACAGGAATAATAATTCCTGGAATAACTAGAAGTAGTCCAACAAAGAAGATAAATATTAAGTCTTTTTTATATCCTACAATTCTACTTTTAATGCCATTAACTAAGTTACTTTTTTTACCTTGTTCTATAAAGGTTTCAGAAGGAGTAAGCTCTAAAACAATACCAGTAAAAGATTCATTAAATTCTTTTAAAGATACTGTTCTATGGCCAAATGCAGGATCATTTAAATAAACTTTATCTTTCTTAAAACCTTCTAGAACTAAGAAATGATTAAAATTCCAATGGATAATTACCGGGAATTCCTGATCTTCAAAATCTTCAATTTCAAATTTGTATGCTGCGGCTTCTAAACCATGCATCTGTGCTGCATTTAAGATATTATTAGCGCTACTTCCATCACGATTTACATCACACTCAGCTCTAAGTTGTTCAAGTGGAATATATCTTTTATAATAGGAGAGAATAATACTTAAGCTTGCAGCACCGCATTCAACAGCTTCCATTTGAAGAACAACGGGAGTATAAACTCTTTTATAGCTGGGTTCCATTATTCATTTTTTATTAAGTAGACTATTTTATCTTTTTTCTAATTCGATAAAATGATTCTTTAACTTTATCAGGTATAATAAGGGAAATAGGCCTTTTATTTTCCACAATAATTTTAGATGCGCAGAGAGTACCAGAAAGGATTTCTTGATTTGGGCCTTGTGCTGATGACCACTTAAAACCACTAAATGTAGTACTATCCTTTTCTAATGATACCGTAATTGCAATAGGCGGCTCATTTGATAAAAATGATTTAACCAATTCATCATTTCCAAGGGTTCTGAGCATTCCTAAATGAGTAGCCGGGTATTCAGAAACTTTTGAAATAACACCTATAATGTATCCATACTCTTCAACCTCAATGGTTGAAGGATATATTTTTGCCTGCATACCTGGTTTTACTTTTTTTCCTTGCCTTGGGTTGACATAAATTATTGCCTCAATTTTTTTAGATACATTACTTGGCTCAACACTTATTATAGGGATACCAGCATTTATTACCTTTCCTGGATTCACCATCATTTCAATAACCTTGCCGTTTAGGGGGCAGTATACTAAAGAATTTAGGTTATGCAACGAGTTGAGTTCTCTGATATTATTTTCAATTGAAAGAATTTCAGATTTAAGCTTTTGAAGCTCAATTTCGTGTTGTTCTTTTAGCTGAAACATTTCATTATGTAAACGTTTCAATTCATTCGACAACGATTCATTTTCTTGTTGGATATTAAAGAATTGATTTTTTGTATTATACAACGTTTCCTTAGTAATTAAACCTTTTTCTAAAAGTTCTGTTTGTGCCGCTATTTTATCACTAAAGAATTTGATCTTCTCCTCGTTTATTTTTATTCTTTTATTTAAACCAATTTCCTCTTTCTCAAAAAGGTTTTGTTTTAGTTTTAAATTTTCAGTGCCAAACTGTTCTATTTTGTTAAAGCGGGTTAAAAAGTCTTTTAATTTTAAGTTTTCATTTAATATTTTTAGCATTAGCTCGGGTTGCTCGATAAGAGCAATTTTATCCCCCTTCTGGACATTATTTCCAACTTCAACAAATATTTGCTCAATTTTCCCATTTGATAAAGCAACTATATCCTGAACTCCACCCGTTTGGAGGATAATTCCTTGACCTGATACAGAATAAGAAAGTTGACCTAAAATGCTCCAAACTATTACAGATACTACTATTCCAATGAAAGATGACAAAACAATCCAACTCTTTGGGTTAGTTATTCTGACCATTTCATTTAGTCTTTCTGGCGATTCAATTCTATCAAGAGCTTCTTGTCTAAAAAGGGTATTATCCATATTTAATCAAAATTGGGTAAACTAAATAAATTAAAATAATCAACAGATATATTTGAGTCTGGATCAACTACCATTAAGGTTCCTGTTAGGTATCGTAAATAGATAATATTAAGATTTAGATTTAGCTTTGCATTGTAAAGATTTGTCAACGCATTATTATAATCAATCTTAAGTTGGATTAAATTGATTAAAGTAGTTGAACCCAGCCTAAGCTTTGTGTATTCGTTTTCGAGGGCTTCTTTGTTTAACAAAACAGATTGTTGATATCGATTAACAATAATATTATAGTTCATAATACTATTGAAGCAATCGTAAATATCTAGTTTTGTTTGGTTTATTAGTGTAGTATATTTTAATTTTTCGATATCACGATTTGCTATTTCTTTAACAAGGGTTCCTTTTTCTTTATCAAGTTTTGGGTTTATTGTAAATGATAAGCCAATATTATAATTTACTCCTGGTATATTTTGAATAAAAGGCTGAGCAATTTCCTTTAATCCTGAAGTTTCAAATATTCCATTATAACCAACCCCAAAAAAAACATTTAACTCTTGCTTAACCCCTTTCTTTGCATGTAAAACAGCTGCTTCGCTTTTATTTACTGAGTTATATGAGATTCCAATATCACTTCTTTTTCTTATACTTTCATAATAGCATTTATTTAAATAACCTGTAGTATCGAAAAAAGGTATTTCATTTGTTATAAAATCAGAAGGGGGAGGGGGCATTTTCTTAACATCAGATATGGTTAGTCCAATTGATGTGCATAAGTTCTTCTTAACTGAAAACAAATTTGTTTCTGACTCCTTATGATTAGCCTCTTGTGATGAAATTATTGCTTTAAGATATATTAAATCTGCTAGCGGTAAAGCATCGGACTCAACCAAATGATTTAGTTGAACATAAAGCGACTCATACCATGATTGATTATTGTTTTGAATTTCTATATTTTTATTTGAATAAATGTATTTCAGGTAGTTCGAAATTGATTCAAAAATTTTAATTGATATTGTTTGGTAATATGAAAGTTCAGCAATTTTATATTGAAATTGTGATTGCTTCTCATCAAATGTATTGTACTCTTTTCCAAAACCAAGGAGTAGAGGTTGTTTAACATTAAAGTATACACTACTCCTATAAGTTTGTAAGCCTGTTTTACCTTGGTTAATTAGCTTATGGTAAAGAGAATCTCTTCCATAATTGAAAAGGGATAAACCTGGATTGATTTCTGTACCAAATTTGAGTTTCTTAGAAATTTTAAAATTAAAGTTTATTATTTCTGATTTATTATAATCAGGAAGACCCAACCTATTATAAGAATCACGCATTAATAGGTCGTATGGTGTTAAGTTATAATTCTTATATGATTCAACTATTATTTTTGAATTAAATGGCGATTGGCTAATTCTTAAATCACCTTTTGATTCGGATATCTTTGTTTGATATATTACAATTTCTTTATTTGCCAAAAGAGTTTGTTCAACAATATCTTTAACGGTTAAAATCGACTGGTATTGGGCAGAGGTTTGTTGTTTACTCAATAAGTAAATGATGAATAATAAAGTTAGTTTAAAGGGAGTGTTAAAGGGTAACATTATGTATGCAATTATTAAATGGTATTATGAATAGTTATCAAAATATGTTTGTGCTAAGTTAATTTAAAACAGTCTCATACATTCCAACATAAGTATTAAAAATTTCTGACTTACTAATTTTAGCTTATTAACTTTTCCTCACTTAATTGTAAAATGGGTTAGTAAACGTAAAGTATAAAAAAATAAATCTACATAATAATGATTAATAAAAAAGATCATGAGTATATTTTTTGTGACTGAATCGTAAGATTGAAATTGTATATTTCGAGGTTTCAACGCAAATGAAATTAAAAAGGAGGTTGCAATTAACAACCTCCTTTTTGTAGTTAAAGAAATTAAAAAGAAGTAAGTTACTCTTTTATTTCACCATTATCAGTAAATGTTTGTGATAAACCACCTACAGCAAATCCACCTCTTGCACCACCACCGGTTACTTTGTTTAAGGCTTTTACTTCAACAGTTTTTTTAGTTTTAACTTCTTTCTTTTCTTTTTTAGTTTTCATAACTTTTGTTTTTAAGGTTATTATATATTAAAATTAAAAAAACAAACGTATAATTCAAAACATATTTGTAAAAAGATTTATTAATAAACAAAAAAGGGGTTGTATATCACAACGCCCTTTTTTTAATGTCATTGTTATGTTATTAGATACCACCACCACCATCAATATTTTGATTATTTAATCCGCCAACTGCGAATCCACCTTTTTCACCACCGCCGGTTACTTTGTTTAGGTCTTTTACGTCAACCACTTTTTTAGTTTTAACTTCTTTCTTTACTTTTTTAGTTTTCATAACTTTTGTTTTTAAGGTTATTATATAGTAAAATTAAAAAAACAAACGTATAATTCAAAACATATTTATTAAAAGATTTATTAATAAACAAAAAAGGGAGTTGTATATCACAACTCCCTTTTGTTTCATTTCTTTGGTATGTTAAAAACCACCACCACCATCACCATTATCAGTAAAACCTTGACCTGTTAAACCACCAACTGCAAATCCACCTTTGGCACCACCACCGGTTACTTTGTTTAGGTCTTTTACGTCAACCACTTTTTTAGTTTTAACTTCTTTCTTTACTTTTTTAGTTTTCATAACTTGAATATTTAGGTTTGTTATAAATAAAATTAGTAAAAAAAAGTTAGTAAACAAATTATAACCTAGGTTTTATATAAAGTAAGTATCT
>JBPXJX010000152.1:0-4887 GCA_051715525.1 Bacteroidales bacterium | reverse complement strand
AATAGCTGAGGCTAAAAAAAGACCGCTAAAAAGTATCTCTCTGCTTAACCAGCTATTTTTAAGATTAAGAACGGATCTTGGTGCTCTAAACGGTTTTCCTAAATGAAAAGCGCTTAAAACCATACCAATTAATCCTATAGCAACAAAAATATAACTATTAAAAAATGCTTCATCATTAATAAATGCATATATCCATCCCGATAGAAATGCATAAATCAAAGTAAATAAAACCAATGGCCACTCTTCAATAGCATTAATTTTTTCATTTGGCAACTCTTCTGTAACTACATTTTTTTTGTCAAAACCAGTGATCTTTGTATCCATCTTTGGAATGTTGCTGGCTACAGCTGAGTTTAAGGTATTGATTCTTGGACTAAAATTCGTTTTAGGAATACCGTATACTTCGCTTTTTGCAATTATTCCAAAAGATAGTGCTCCTGTTGGACATTGGACGGCACAGGCAGGCTTTTGGTCATTCTCAATACGATGATTGCATAGATGGCATTTTTCAACAATGCCTTTATGAGTATTATATTTTGGTGCATCGAATGGGCAAGCCCATGTACAATACTTGCACCCAATACATTTTTCAGGTTGATGGATTACGGCACCAGTTATTTCATCTCTTTTATATGCTTTTGCAGGGCAATAATTTAGGCAAGGGGCAACTTCACAATGATTACATGCAATTGAAAGGTTGACATATCCGGCAAGAGGGATTTTCTTGCGATTGGAGCTGTTAATTTGTCGCCATGAGATTGGTGGATCGGTTTTATTCTCGTTATAGCAACCAACAAGGCATGCATGGCATCCAACACACTTTGAATAATCGAATATAAATCCTGTTTGCTGCATAATTATTTAGAATGCTTAACTATTTGCACCTTGTTATCGTGAAATGCTGAGCCATGTCCAATATCCGTTTCGCGACCTTTTGAAAGGGTATTTACTGCTCCACCCTGTGTTTTCCACCATCCATTTGGAATAACTACACAGCCAATCCTAACTTGGTAAGATACATCAGCTTTTATTAAAAGTTCACCCCTATTATTGTAAACTCTAACCCAATCGCCATCTACAATATTTCTATCAATGGCATCCTTAGGATTAATCTGAACTTTAGGGTCTCCACTAATCATTCTAATTATTTTCAGATTATTGAATTGAGAATGAATACGGTTTTTCGAATTTGGGCTCATCATATATAGGGGAAATTCCCTGTCAAAATTCATATCCGCCTCGATTCCCTTATCAAATGATGGTAATGGGTTTACACCCCACTCTGTCTTTGCCTCGATCGAAAACAATTCTATTTTACCAGATGGTGTTCTAAAAATATAATCTGAAAAAGCTATCTCTTGAAGGTTTGGTGCTAGAATTGGGCCTTCTTTAAGCTTATCAATACTTATAGATGGAAAAGGTTTAATTACTGATTCTAAATAGTTTAAAACAGATTCATCGCCAGGAGGCAACAGAATTTTATCAATAAACTTCTTTTCAAATCCCATTCTTTGAGCAAGTGCGTAATAAATTTCGGTTTCGGGTTTAACTTCACCTGCAGGTTCAACTACCTTTTGTCGTAGCTGAACATATGGATTCCAGTACGAACCAATTATATCGGTTTGCTCAAACATGTTCTTTGCTGGTAAAATAATATCAGCATCAAGAGCTGTATCGGTATAAAATTGCTCAACTACTACCTTAAAATCAAGGTTATTAAAAGCTTTTTGTACTGTATTTGTGTCGGGGTTTTGAGATAAAGGGTTACCTCTTTCAACCCAGATCATTTTAATTGGTGGATCGGTTAATTTAAGCATATCCTCTCCTAGCCTGGCCGTTGAAATGGCCCTTCTTATTTTTCCATCGGAGGCAATGGGAGGATAATAGCAGAGGGGTTCAAGAACATCATCAAACACATAGCTTTGGAGGTTAGCATAGTGCCAACAAGCGCCCGATTTACCAATATTTCCTGTTAAAACCGAGAGAGCCAGTAAGCATCTTGTTGTTTGGCCTCCATTGGAGTAGCGTTGCATTCCATAACCCGGAATTAATGTCATTGGCTTAATATTGCCAATCATCCAAGCCATTTTATGTATAAAATCCTCGGGAACACTTGTAATTTCTGATGCCCACTTTGTGGTACAATTTCTAATGCTCTCCTTGAACTCATCAAAACCTAATACATACTTATCAATAAAATCTTTATCGATCCAATTATTCTCAATTAATATTTTGGCTATTGCCAAGGCTAATGCTGCATCGGTTGCAGGGAGTGGTTGAACTAAAAGTTCGGCTCGCAGGGTCGATTCAGTTCTTCGAGGATCAACGACAATGAGTCTCCCTCCCATATCAATAGACTTTCCAAGAGGAATCATCTCCTGAATATTGCTTTCAGCAGGATTTTTCCCCCATAAAATTATGAGCTTTGCATTTTCTAAGTCCCATGGAACATTATGCTTATTCTCACCAAGCGTTAATCGAGTAGCTTCAAGTCCAGCAGGCCAGCAAAGATTACCATAAACAGTAGTAGCACCGCCATAAACCTCGCGCCAAAACTTTAAACTAAAGTCGTTTAATAAACCAGACATGCCACTGGCAGCATAAAACAGAACACTTTGCTGTCCATACTCTTTTTTAAAGTATTCGAGTTTATGAACAATTATAGATAAAGCCTCATCCCAACTGATGCGTGAGAATGTTCCGTTACTATTCCTTTTTTGTGGGTAGATTATCCTTTCAGGAGAATTAGCCCTTTCGATATAGCTTAACCCTTTTAATCAAATACCTTCGGGGGTAGCTTTCTTTTCGGCTAAAGGTTCAATACTTACAATCTTTCCATCATCAACAAATACTTTAAAACTACATGTACTATAGCAATTTCGTGGACATGCAGTAAAATAGCTTTTCATTGTAATTTAGAAAGAAGAAATTACTTTGTATCGTTCATGTATTGCCATTCAGATATATCAAATGCGTCTTTAAAATAATAGACTCCACCATACTTATGTTCTACCTTTGTGTAGAATGTTAAAACATTTTTTCTGTTAAATACGGTTCTGGTTATGGTTAGTCTTTTTAGTTTTGTGACCTCATCAGAACGTTCGCTATTATACTTTTTAGCAATCTCCTCAACAGGAATTACTTTTGTAACTATTTCTTTTGCCTCTTGGTACTTTCTATCGCGTTCAATCTTTTCAGCAATAAGCTTCATTTTGCGCTCATCATCCTCCTTCTGAATTCTTTCACGCTCCATTTTTTCGGCTTCTTCTTTATCTTTTAAACGTTTTTCCTCGGCAATTTTTAACTCTTCAGCCTCTTTGGCCAAGCGTTCCTGTTCAATTCTTTGCTGCTCAGCAACTAATTTAGCCTCCTCTTCAGATTTTAGTTTTGCCAATTCTATCGCTTGTTTTCGCTCTTCTTCAAGTTTTCGTTGGTTTTCCTCCTTTTGTTTTTGCTCTGCAATTAAACGTTCTTCAGCCTCTTTCTTAAGTCTTTCTTGTTCTTTAATGGCATTCTCTTGCTCAACACGTAGTCTTTCCTCCTTTTCCTTAAGAATTCGTTGATTTTCAACTAGAATTTTCTCTTCTTCCTGTTTTCTCAACTCTGCAGCAAATTTAGCATCCTGATCAGCTTTTATTCGTGCCTCTTCCTCAACTTTTTTTCTCTGCTCAATTTCGCGTTGTTTGGCTTCTTCCTTTTGCTTTGCATCGAGAGCTAACCGTTCTTCAGTTTCTTTTTTAAGTTTCTCTTGTTCAATACGTTTTTGCTCCTCTTCCTGCTTTTGCTTAGCTTCTAGCTCTTGCTTTATTTTAAGTTTCTCAGCCTGAATCCTTTCTTCTTCCTGCTTCTTCTTTTCTAATGCAATTTTAGTCTCCAACTCAGCTTTTAAACGAGCCTCCTCATCAGCCTTTTTCCTTTGCTCAATTTCACGCTGCTTTGCTTCTTCTTTTAGCTTTGCTTCAACAGCTAAGCGTTCCTGAGTTTCCTTTTTAAGTTTTTCCTGCTCAAGTAGTTTTTGTTCTTCTTCGGCTTTTTTCTTGGCTTCAAGTTCTTGTTGTATCTTCAAGTTTTCAGCTTTAATTCTTTCTTCTTCAGCCTTTTTCTTATCAGCAGCTATTTTTGCTTCCTGTTCGGCTTTCAAACGAGCCTCATCTTCGGCTTTCTTTTTCTGTTCAATTTCTCTTTGCTTTGCTTCCTCCTTGAGCTTTGCATCAGCAGCAATACGAGCTTCAGTCTCTTTTTTAAGTTTTTCTTGCTCAAGTCGCTTTTTTTCTTCCTCCTGTTTCTTCTTTTCTTGCTCAGCTAATATTCTTTTTTCATTCTCTTCTTTAATTCGCGCCTCTTCTTTAATTCGTGCTTCTTCTTTTAGCTTTGCCTCTGCTTCTGCTTTCTTTTTAGCCTCTTCTTCCGCTTTTTGCTTAAGTTCAAGTTCTTTTTTCTTTTGTTCTTCTTTCTTTTTTGCTTCCTCGGCTAATTTTGCTTCTGCTACTGCTTTTTGTTGAGCTATCTCCTTTTGCTTTTTTTCCTCTTCAGTTTTTTTCTTTTGCTCAACTTCAGCCTTACGTATATTAGCTTCGGCTAAAAGAGCCTGCTTCTTTTCTTCATCAGCTTTTTGCTTATCTGCCTTTTCTTGTTCTTTCTCCTTTTGAGCCATATCCTTATCAACTTTATCAATTTGGCTCTTTATTGTAGCAGAATAGTCGGTGTCATAACCAAAATCACCAGTTGCCGCATCATATCTGATTTTTCCAACTGGATTATTATAAACCATAACGTTTACTCCATCCTTTTGAGGGAAAATTTCAACATCAAAATCTTTGATATTTTCAATATCTTTGGGGTAAACATCTGGAACCTTAGTGTCTATCTCAATTTTTTTTGCAACAT
>JBPXJX010000151.1:0-1589 GCA_051715525.1 Bacteroidales bacterium | reverse complement strand
TCATATATCGTTTCGTTATTCGTATCGTTGATAGTAGCAATGACTATAACACCTCTTCTTTGTAAGATTTTGCTTTCAAATGAGAAATATTTAGAAAGAAAACGAAAGGAGAGCTGGCTTACGAGTAAACTATTAGTGCTTTACGAAAAAACGTTGATCTGGTCGTTACGTCATAAAAAGATTGTATTAACAAGCTCTTTTGCTCTATTTGTTGTATCTATTATGGCATTCACATCAATGGGTCGAAGCTTCTTACCTGAATTTAACGAGGGGTCACTAACTATTGGAGCTGTAAGTAAACCTGGGATATCATTAGACGAAAGTAACAACCTAGGTAATCTGATAGAAAAAGAACTACTATCTGTTCCTGAGGTAAAGAGCACTGCTCGCAGAACGGGAAGAGGTGAGCTCGATGAGCACTCACAAACTATTAATAGCGCCGAGATTGATGTAAACTTTGAACTGAAAGAAAGAAGTCGCGAGGAGTTTTTAGCAGAAGTAAGGTCAAAATTGGCCGGTGTACCTGGTATTGCAGCATCAGTTGGTCAACCCCTTGGGCATCGTATCGATCATATGATTTCTGGAACTAGAGCAAGTATTGCTATTAAACTCTTTGGTGCAGATATCTCAAAGATGTATATGCTTGGCAACCAGATAAAGTCATCGATTGTTGACATAAAAGGCCTGGTAGATGTAAGTGTTGAGCAACAAACCGAAGTACCTCAAATACAAATTCGTGCAAATCGTGAGATGCTTGCCAACTATGGAATCACAATTGAAGAATTTAATCACTTTGTTGATTTTGCGCTTGCCGGCGAAAAAGTTGCAGATATTTATGAAGGTCAGCGCAGTTTCGATCTCGTACTTCGATATAAAACTGATTACTCAAAAAGTATGGAGGGTATGAAATCTGCTTTAATTGATACTTATGATGGTAAAAAAGTTCCTCTTGAGCAAGTTGCCGAAGTTGTTTCGGTTTCTGGCCCAAACTCAATAAGTCGAGAGAATGTTCAACGTAAGTTAGTTGTATCGGCAAATGTTGCAGAAAGGGATATTCGTAGCGTAGTTAAAGAAATCCAGAGTAATATTGAGTCAAAAGTGGTCCTTCCCGAAGGGTATAGAATCGAATATGGAGGACAATTCGAAAGTGAATCGAAAGCATCGCAAACCCTTTTGCTTACATCAATACTTGCAATTTGCATAATCTTTGTTCTGCTTTTCCAAGAGTTTAAGAATATTGCCCTTGCAGGAATCGTATTATTAAACCTACCTCTTGCTCTAATAGGAGGCGTTTTCTCAATATATATTACATCATCTGTTATAAGCATACCTGCAATAATTGGATTTATAACCCTTTTTGGTATTGCAACTCGAAATGGAATACTACTTATTAGCCAATACCAAAGGCTTAAATGCGAATGCCAATCACTATCTGATGTTATTGTTCAAGGTTCTGTTGAAAGGTTAAATCCTATACTAATGACTGCATTAACTGCGGCTTTAGCACTTATACCTCTAGCAATAAGCGGGGACGTTTCGGGTAACGAAATACAGAGCCCAATGGCAAAAGTTATTCTTGGAGGGCTTTT
>JBPXJX010000150.1:0-2454 GCA_051715525.1 Bacteroidales bacterium | reverse complement strand
CTTCCGATCTTAAGGATAGCTTCCGACCTATCACTACACCACAGGAAGGGGAGGAGTTCATGCTTAAACCAATGAACTGTCCTCACCATTGCGAGATTTACAAATCGAAACCACGTTCATATAAAGATCTTCCAGTTCGTTTTGCCGAGTTTGGTACCGTTTATCGTTACGAACAGAGCGGTGAGTTGCACGGATTAACAAGGGTTCGCGGATTTACTCAAGACGATGCTCACCTTTTCTGTCGTCCTGATCAGGTTAAAGAGGAGTTCTTAAAGGTTATCGATATTGTACTTTACATCTTTAAAACTCTTAATTTCACTGAATTTACAGCTCAGATTTCGCTAAGAGATCCTAATAATAAGGAGAAGTATATTGGTTCCGACGAGAACTGGGATAAAGCAGAGCAGGCTATTATTGAGGCTGCAAACGAAAAAGGCCTGAAGACAATAACAGAACTAGGCGAGGCTGCTTTTTATGGGCCAAAGCTCGACTTTATGGTTAAGGATGCAATTGGTCGTAAATGGCAACTTGGAACCATTCAGGTTGACTATAATTTACCGGAAAGATTCCAATTGGAGTATATTGGTGCTGATGATAAGCGTTATCGTCCAATTATGATCCATCGTGCACCTTTTGGATCGATGGAGCGATTTGTTGCAGTATTAATCGAGCATACAGGGGGTAAGTTCCCTCTTTGGTTAACTCCAGAACAGGCAGTAATTTTACCAATTAGCGAAAAATATAACGATTACGCAAAAAAAGTTTTGAATTTCCTAAATAATTCCGATATTCGCACGCTGATTGACGACCGAAACGAGAAAATAGGTAAAAAGATAAGAGACAACGAGTTAAAGCGAATTCCTTATCTGCTTGTAGTGGGTGAAAAAGAGGCTGAAACCGATACCATTGCTGTTAGGGTGCAGGGTGAAGGGGATAAAGGCTCAATGAAACTAGAAGAATTCGTCGATTACATTAATAACGAAATTAAGAAACAACTAGAATAGATAATAATTACTAACTAATTCGGAGGATAAAACAATAGCTGCACCAGTTTTAATAAAAAGACAAGATAAGGACAATAAGTTCCTGATTAACGAACAAATCAGATATAAACTTGTCCGCATAGTAGGCGATAATATCGAAGGCCAAAACGTAGTATCTATCGAGGAGGCTCGTCGAATCGCCGAAGACCTTGAACTTGATCTGGTTCTGATTTCAGAAAAAGCAGATCCACCTGTTTGTAGGATTATCGATTTTCAAAAGTTTCTTTATCAACAGAAAAAGAAACAGAAGGAGATTAAGGCGAACACCCAAAAGGTGGTGGTTAAGGAAATCCGTTTCGGACCCAATACCGATGAGCACGATTATAACTTTAAGTTAAAGCATGCTCAAAACTTTTTGGAAGAAGGTTCAAAAGTTAAAGCATATGTGTTCTTTAAAGGTCGTTCAATTCTTTTCAAAGAGCAGGGTGAAATTCTTCTTTTAAGATTTGCTCAAGATTTAGAGGAATTAGGTAAAGTGGAACAACTTCCAAAGCTCGAAGGTAAAAGGATGACAATCTTTTTAACACCAAAGTCAGGTAAGAAGAAATAGTTACAAATAAAATAGAGAGTAAGAATGCCTAAAATGAAGACAAATTCCGGAGCAAAGAAGAGATTCTCTTTGACCGGTTCTGGTAAAATCAAAAGGAAACATGCTTACAAGAGTCACATCCTTACAAAAAAGGAAACCAAGCAGAAAAGAAACTTAACCCATTCTGGGTTAGTTGCTAAAGTCGACTTAGGTCGAGTTAAGCTTCTTCTTGGACTTAAGTAATCAATCGTTCTTTTTTTTGATTTTTGCTATTTTAAATTATTAACCAGAATGAATTAGCACGAAGAGTCCTTAAATGGAACGCTAACCATTCAAAAATGTAAAGAAAATGCCACGTTCAGTCAACGCAGTTGCATCGAGAGCAAGAAGGAAGAAGATTCTCGATATGGCCAAAGGTAATTTCCTTGGTCGTAGAAGTGTTTACACGGTTGCTAAAAACACCGTTGAAAAAGGTTTAGGTTACGCTTATCGTGACCGTAAAAAGAAAAAAGCAGAATTCCGCGCAGTTTGGATTCAGCGTATCAATGCAGCAGTTCGTCCTTTTGGGATGTCATACTCAGAGTTCATTGGTAAAGTAAATAAAAAGGGTATCGCTATCAACCGTAAGGTTCTTGCTGATTTAGCAATGAACGAGCCCGAAGCTTTCAAGAAAATTGTTGATTCAGTAAAATAGTTTGAACAATAAAGTATAGAAAAAGGGAAGTTTATCTTCCCTTTTTTTATTTGTTATAAAAAAGTACTTTCGCTTTTGTAACAATTTAAATATAATCAATACTAATTGTTTATATGAAAATAGCAATAATCGGATATGGCAAAATGGGGCACGAGATAGAACAGGCTGCCTTGGCTCGAAATCATCAA
>JBPXJX010000149.1:0-11512 GCA_051715525.1 Bacteroidales bacterium | reverse complement strand
ATTCCGTTAAGAAAAAAGGATAAGTCCGGTCGGAAGGAGAAGTATTGTTTACCCTCATAGCGGAACGTGTAAGGTAGCTCTTGAACTACTGAAAAAAGGTTTTGGTTGAATAATTTATCTTCTTCAAATTCACTTCCGCTTGGATAGAATAAGTGTAGCTTGACGCCTTCAAATGTTACCGATTTATTAGTATTAATAAAAATGGCCATGTTCATGGACGACTTTATCTTGTCATCCAGAAACTGAGTAAATACACTTAGTAACTCTTTTTCACTATCAAATTTTTTAAGAAGTTTTTTATAGTTACCCTTATTAAGTTCAGTTTCAGAAATAAAATGCTTTAAATCTTCAACTATAAAGAAGTTAGGCGATACAGTATTGGCCTTTGCCTCCTTATACTGAAGGCCATCTGGCCGTTCGCAAAGGAAGTTGATGAGATATTTGTCTTGTAGGTCTAACTCTTTCATCTTAGTTATCAGTTACTTTGATTTTTCCAGTTACTACGTCATTTATTAAAGTCTTTCTGAGCTCTTTGAGAGCTTTAATCTGAGATTGTATGTTTGAGATTATTCTGGCAATTATGTCAAGTTTGGCGTCCAGATAGTTGACAATTTCATCCTGTTCTTTAATGGTGTTTGGAATGTAGATAATGAAATCACTTACCTTCTCCATTTTTAGATTGATACGCGTAAAACCTTTTCCTTCAACGATGAGTAACTGCCTATACAAATCTGAAAGCATGAGATAATTCAAAAAATATGGGTTGCACTTGCGGGGGTTTGCCCTAAAGCCTTTGCAAAAACTATTCAAATATGTTTCTGGTAGGTCTTCAGCTAATGCAGCCGTTTTACCAATATCTTCATACCCTTCAGAACTCATTAAAAAAAATACATCACCCTTCTTTACCTTATTCTGCTTGTCACTTTGGCTAATAGCTACCGTGCCCAGATGGTCATGTTTTAAGTATGTATTGTTAGCAATGTTAGTAAATGGTATAAATCCTTTATTGTTTGAATTGTCTTCTTGATTAAAGTCATCAGCACCTTTCCCGGATAATCCACTGTAGAGCTTACCAAAGTCTTTTAGACGATATCTAATCCAGCTTGTTGGGGACTCAAAACCTAATTCATTTGTTGTAAGTTTTACATCTTTATTAAAGCCTTTTGTTACGGCTTCAGTGATGACACTCCTTCTTAATTCCTGATAAAAGGAAATTTTCTTCTCTAAGATGGCAACCTTCCTATCAATTGCTTGAGTCTTTCTATCCAATAGTTTAGCAATATCAATCTGCTCATTATGAGATGGATAATAGAGTCCCATTCGCCCCAGGACAGCCATAGATAAATTTGGCTGTGCAGAGGTTACTGAATATAGCCATACAAGATTTTGGAAATAGGTACTCGTTAGGAAATAGTATTTATATTTTAAAGACGCACCCTGTTCATTTTTACTTAATCTAATGAAACATACTGCTTGATTTGTATTTGAGGGAAGATGTTTCTTGGTAAGAATTGCAATTTTGCCAGTTGTTGCACCAGCGATAACTATTAACAAATCATTTTCCTTAAGCTGAGACCTTGATAATAATTTATTGGTCGCTTCGCTAATATAGATCAAGGGTTTATCTACTACGGTTCCATTTTCGTTAATATTTTCTGCCTTGAGGAATCTAACGCCAAAATCAGTAAATGACTCGCCTTCTGTTGTTGGGGTTGTCCCTTTAGAAATTATTGATGAAATATCTTTTACTCTCCTAACTGACCAAGAAGATGGAATTTCGCCTAGCCATTCGATCCCTGATGCTTTATATGATTCGTATCTTTTGTTCATTTAAAGTGCTAATTCATTTTCTAGTTTCAATAATTCGTTTTCTAATACCTTTAGGTCATTAGTTATTTGAGGTACTAGCCGTAATTTCTCAGGTTGGTAAAATACTTTGTTGAAATTTATTTCGACACCTATAACATTGTCAGCATACTCAAATGGCCTTGTAATATACTTTGCCATAAAATCGGAGATCCGTTGCAGATTTTCCTCCACATTAGGCGAGTAAGGAATAATCTCATAATCTTTTTGAAAGTCTTTAGTTAACTCAACTGAGATAAGTATTGAAGACTCTTTTGACTTAGCAGCCTTCTTCAGGGTTGACTTTATTACAATTTTGCCACAACCCAGTTCAGTTTTTTTCCCATCTACTTCTTCAATAATTGTGTCCTTATCTGTATCATACCAATAGGTAGAATCCTTAGTTGTTACTTTTAAATTTTGTTCTTTGTAATCTAATGTGGCAATTAACGGTTTGATTTCTTTATCCAAACGGTCTTCTAGTGATTTGTATTTCGCTATGTCGAACTCTTTGATTTCAAATTCACTTATTGTAACTACACCAGTATCGGTTGTTGTTGCAATCTTAACTGGGTCAATTTTTATAGACTTAGCTTCAACTCTTTCCCCCTCCTTATTTTCCTTTACGGGCATTTCAATGAATTTTCCATTTTCATCTACATTGGTTAACATGATGCTTTGCCTGTTATAATAGAAGTGCCATTTATCAAAGACTTTACAAAAGGTATTATCTTTAAATTCTGTAAAAGCTTTTACAATTGCTATTCTGTTGTCTGGGTTCATCTGCTTGCGTTTTTTACCCTTACTTTTCTTTAAAGGTTCGAATAGTTCACTGGCGTTAATAAGGATTACTTTATCTTTTCTGTCGGCAGGTTTATTTTTATTAAATACCCATAAGTATGTGTAAATACCTGTGTTAAAGAATTCATCTGTGGGCATCTGAATAATTGCCTCTATCCAATCATTATCAAAGAAGTGTTTCCGTATATTACTCTCACCACTTCCTGCATCACCACTAAACAAAGTGGAGCCATTGTGAACAACTACGGAGAAGCCATCACTAGCCAAGTGATAAAGAATGTGTTGCGTGAAAAGGAACTGGCCGTCAGAAATTGAAGGCAGGTCAACAAACCGCTCAGTGGTGTCGTTTGATATATCTTTCTGATAACCCTTCCAATCCACTCCATATGGAGGGTTTGCTACAATTATATCAAATCGCTTTTCGATGAAAGAGATATTGGTAAGCGTATTTCCGTATTTGATTTCTGAGTCTGCCCTGAAACGGCTTTCAATTTTAGCCAGTGCATAAAGACTGTCACTCCAGTCTTCACCATAGGTTTTTGTAGGACGTTTAAATTTCTCTTTGATTTTATCCTCAATCCCAAAAAGTAAGTTACCACCCCCACAAGTAGGGTCATAGATGGTGAGGAACTTACCGTTGTCTTCGATCTTGGAAGCAATCAATTCGGAGATAAGGGAGATGATGTCATCGGGTGTGTATTGCTCTCCGGCAGTTTCTGCTGATATATCAGCCCATTTCCTTTTGATGTGTTCTTCAAGCGTAGTGATTTCAGAGTTATTAAAAGGAGTAAGGTCAATTTCGCTCCAAGCCTTTACGGTTTCGAATAAGATTCTCTTCTTTTTAAGTTGACCACTTATACCCGATATGTCTAAGAACTTTTCTTCTTCCGTACCTTTATCAACACCCAATAAGTATTTAGTTTCAGGGTCAAATGATTTTAGGTAGGTGTCAAAATCTATATCGAAGGTTTTGTCATTCTTGCAGATGTCTTTGAGGGTCTTCCCTTTACGAATCAGATAGTCATTATATCCTAAGCCTTCAAGCTGGAACATTTCCACAAAGTCATCAATATTGTCCTTTCCGGCTTCTTCCTCCAATCTCTTTGCCTCTCTGATTAATCTACTTTCCACCATAAGCAGAGCGAAATATGGCATCATGTATTTGGGGAAATCACTTTGTTTAATACCCGCACCGATTAATAAATCGGCTGTGCGCCAAACGTCTGATTCGTACTTTAAAATATTAATGCTCATATTTTCTTCAATTCTTTTTTAACTATGTCTAATACATCTTTTGCCTGAGGCTCGCCCTTCATCAACTCAATTACCTGGTCTGCCAGCCAAAGAGAAATTAACTGAGGTTTGTCGGCATGAAGCACTTCAGCCAGTAGCTCAACTTGTTCGCGTTTTGCCTTTCGCTCACCTCGTTCAATTTTGCTGAACATTGGTGTGTCTATTTCTAAGTGAGACGCGACTTGCCTTTGAAGCAATTTTTGTTGCTCTCTAAGCTTCCTTAATTGGTCTCCAAACAGGGTTTCCATTGCTTATTTTTTGACTTGTCAGAATTTGACAATTATACGATTATTATTTGTGACTTCAGGTCAAAAAACCTTCAAAATCACTTATATCCCAAGATTCTTTGAATTAGTCTTAAAACCAATTGAAAGAGAGAAGGAAACAGATTACCTAAAATTTGAACACCGAAAATCCCGACAATTGTACCAACATCATTTACACTCTCCTTAATTGTTGGGTTCATGGAAAGGAGTCGCCATAACCCATATATAAATAGGAATAGGATTATGTTATAAACGATTCTTGCGAGGATATTTGTCCTATTCTTGAATCTAGCTTCAAAAGACTTCAAGTTACTGAGGACTCCAGCCTCTGCGACTTTCGAAAGAATAACAATATCGTAGGCTCGAAGAGATAGGAGTATCAGAAAGTCATTTCTATTGTTAAATAATTCTGAGGAATTTGAAATTGACGAATAGGTATCATCTAGTAGTTGATCTAAAGCTGAGGTCAAACCAATTAAATCTAAGAATGGAAGAACTAGATAAGGAAGATTACTTTTGCTAAAATAGTTATTCTCAATAATTGCTTTAAATGTTCCAGTTACTTCACTTGTAGCTCTAACTTCCAATACTTTTTTAATCCAATCGTTTGAGTATTGGTATTTAATAATTCCTACCAACAAAATAAAGATTAGCGCATCATCGTGGATGAACGGTGATGTTGATTGACTATCAATTTGTCGTCTACTTATCTGAGAATAGTACTTACCAAATGACTCCTTATCATTATCAGCCAATGATTTCATTAGGCCGAAATATATCTGGTCAATTTCTTTAAGGTCATTCTGTGGAACTATGACACTCTTTCCATTTATAAAACAATGAAAAGCAAATAGTTTTGAGTTCTCCGAAATTGTGGAGAGGTAGTTCAACTTGTTTTCTAAAGGAACCATTTCTTGCGCTTGAGTTTATAATTTAGACTATCGGGGTCCCAACCTGCAACGTTCCTTAATCGACTGAGCAGTTTAGACATTAACGTTGAGTAGAACATCGTTGCAGGTTGCTCGCCTGGAAGAAAACTGCGCCACGATAAGTATGTAAAGGTGTATATCTGCTGAACCACATAACTTAAATCAGTGAACATTAAATCATCAGCTCGATCAGCCTTATTACCTTCAGGTGTCCGAATTTTTATTTGTATTGGTGAAGACATCCCATGTAATTCAGTCTTTAACTCTTTAGCTCCAAGCATTTGGATTACACAGGTTGTTGAGTCCACGAATAGATTTGTGGCACGATTTGGAATATATTCTCCTTTTGTTTCTTTGCTGCCATATTTAGCAATACCTCTTTGATTTAAGTCAAACATCAAGAATGGGTGCTTCTTTCCAATAGTGATAAAGGCAAACTGAATTTTATACTTGGTAATTTCGGTAACAAGCTTTTTCACAACATCGAATTCAACATTCTTTATGGGTTTAAAAATGTGAAAGATTAGTCTAATGGTATCACCTTCATTCCAAGCCTGATCTTGCTCTAGTCGCCCAATAGAACTTTTTAGACTTCTTAATAACTCTTCGAAATATTCTTCATAAGCAACGTCCTTTGCTTTATCAGATAATAAATACTGACCATCACTTGATAGGAAAGTGGTGATTCCAACTACACGAGTACTTGAAGCTCCAGTGAATCTTCCTTGTCTTAACCAACTATGTCCAATACCTATTATAATTTCGCGATCCACGGATCTGTTTGATGGCAGTACCCAAGGTATTCCGCCTAACTTCGCATAAAGTTGAAGGGCTATAGAGTTTAGAATGTACTCGTTGTAATTCCGTACTTTATCATAGGTGATATATTGTACTGGAATCTCAAACGAAAGCAATTTAGCTTTTATAGTATAATATGGGTTTTGATTATCTCGAAGTAGCTTCCATTCAGCAGGGATTTCTATAATTGCTCCATCCAGTTTCGATTCATTTTCACGAATCACTTTTAAATATTCATTCGTATCGTAATAGGGAATTTCTTTTATAATAAAAGAAACTTGTTTCAAATCATACTTTTTATGAAACCCTTTTTTGAAATATGAAGATGACGGCATACCATCTCTGAGGTCTGCCAAGAACTTTGTAAAGTATCCTCTATTATCCTTGTGGCAAATGCAAAGGAGGTTTGGCGATTTGGTGTCAAATGTTAAGCTATCATATGGACCATAGTTGGATAGGCCTTTATCTGCAAATGAAACTTCTGTTTTAGTAGCAGCGTGATCGAATATGAAAGTGGGTGCTCTTAGTTCGATTGAATTTTCAAAATCTAATGGATTAGAGTCGACTGTGAAACAGAATCCATCTTTATTCTGAAACAGAATATTTTGTCTTACACCTTTTTCATCCTTAAAAGTGAAAAGATTTTGCGCAATCTTAGTTATTTCTTCGTATAGCCTTTTAGCATTATATATCTCCGATCTCCTTGATTCGATTATGTTAAGAATTTCCTGAGATTTTTCGGTGGAGGTGGAAAATGAGAGATAACTACTGATATTAAATTTGGTCTTCTTTAAAAAAAGTTCGGTCAATGGGAATAGATGAACACCTTCTGTTGTCTCTACCTTAGCGTGATTACCATCAATTTCTTTAATTGTGCCAATAAATTCTTCGTTTGGCGCAAGTATGTTTTGCAATCCAGGTAGTAGTTCTGAATGCAGGACGTCTAAGTCTTTTAAAGGGAACCCTTCAGTATGTAACTCTTGACATGATATGTTGAATATCCAGTTACGATGTATGTTTATTAAAAAGCCGAATTGTTTTTTCTCGTATATATTTGAAAGCCTAAGTTGAACTTCGATAATTTTCTTGTACCCAACTTTCCCATGAAGTTTTTCGGGTAAGGCACTAAATATTATATCATCCTTCAATTGTTCCGAAAAGAATCGGAATGGATAAAAATCCGTTGGAATATATGAAGGGAATCTATCTTTAAATGTCCGAAAGAAAAGATGCTTAATTAGAGACGATGTTATCTCATGCTGCCCATAGGTATTTACCCTTGACGCCTCACCAATTGAATCGGAATCATCACCGTCTTTGTTTGAGATATAGATGTTATCACCATTTTTAAAAAATGAATGTGTGTTGTTAAATTTTGATCTTAATTCAGAAAGCCTTTCTGCTGAGTACGTTTCTGTATTAATTTGAAATTCTTCAAAATCAATCTGAATTGGAAAAAAGTTAAGCTTCATCGATCTCTTTTAGTTTGAAATGCGGCAATAAAATAGCCCATCAGAACGTGACGTGTTCACATATTGATGGGCTTCCGTTAAAATAATTAAATCCTTGCTAAAATCCTAAATGCGCAGATTAAATGATTCAAAAACAACCTATTAATCAGTGAGTTATAAGTTTAACGTCTTTTTTGAAGCTCATGCCAATTTGTATTAGAAGGCAACTAATTTTAACTCTCTTCGACTATTTTCAACCTTAATTCAACCAGATTTTAACTCATGGATAAAATCTACTAGTCGTTGATTATCAAATAAAATCCTTCAAATTCATTAACAATATTTCATAATCCTTAATAAGCATTAAGGAGCGATCTTCCACTGATTAATATTGCTGTCTATGAAGACGGAAATGAAGATGACGGATAATAAAAGCAACGAAAAGACTTTTGTTTTGAGACCTCTTAACCACAAACAGTTAGCTCAAATGTATGGTGTAAGTTGGTCAACTTTTCAGAATTGGATTAAAAAAGTCGAATCAGATGTCGGTAAAAAAACGGGACATTTTTATCATGTGCCACAAGTGCGAAAAATTTTTCAACTCTTCGGAATACCCAAGGAGATTAACGTTGCTGTTAATGATGTTGAAGAACTATTTAAATCCTAGAAGTAATAATTTTTACGGAGCTTTCTTGAGTTGCTCTTTCAATAGCACCATGTCACCCTCCAAGGCATTAATCCTCTCATACAATCCAGAGGGTTCTGGTGCCTGACGGGTTAGCTTAATCTTAAATTTCCAAACTTCTTTAATATTCTCAACTGGTAGAGGAAACGTTGGATACTGAGGGTCTTTGTTGTCCGATTTACAAATAATCACGCCTCCTTTATCGAGGTAATTCAGGCAACGTTTCAATACTATGTTATCAACTTCCTGGGCATTGTTTACCAAAATGTAAACGAAGCCGTCTTTAATTTCTTCCAGTCTCTCAACATATTCACCCACCACAATATCTCCAGGAAAAAATCCTGTACGATCAGCTAACATGCTGTATCCGCTTACCTCAAAAGCTCTGTACGTTCCATGATTCAGACCAGGAAGCCAAAAGGTTGGGAGATGCTCAATGTATTCAGGTTGTTGCGCTCCTTGAAGGTATCCGGCCTGTGCTTTAATCGGAACCAGCACAATATTATCTCTTCCGGTTTTGTCCACAGTTGTTACCAAAGTCCTGACAGGAGATACAGCCATCTCTGATGGCTTTTTGCTCTTTGCATGACCTACTAAGTTGTCCCAACTTGTTGAGTAATACTTAACTATCTTGTCAATCGACTCCAAAGACGGGTACATTTGGCCGCTTTCAATCTGCGATACGGCTGAACGGCTCAAATCGACAGGAGCGCCAAATTCTTCCTGAGAAAGCCCTTTTTCCAATCTCAAGACCTTAATTTGGTTTCCTAAGACACTCTTTGTCAGCATAAATTTATTTGTTTAGTAAAACTTGACAATATTAGTAAGCATTACTTAACATTGCAAACTGGCTGAAAAAATTATAAAGAGAATATATATGAAGCGTGAAATCACAAAAACCGAGGAAACCGGACACAAACCAGAAATTTTCGTCTTGAGACCCTACAATCACAAGCAACTGGCCGACTTCTACGGAGTATGTTGGCTGACGTTTCAGAGATGGGTGAAAAAAAATGAAGACCAAATCGGAAAGAAGACGGGACACTTTTACAGTATTAACCAAGTACTTATTATCTTCAAGATATTTGGTATGCCTAAGCGATTCAAGGTTTCGTTGTCAGAGGTGGAGGAAATGTTTAAGGCTGCTTAACAATACTCCTAAATTGACAAACCCTTCAAAATGAATTTTGATAAAATTAACAGAGAAATCAAAGATTCAGAAATCACGCTCAAGCCAATTTCAATAAGTGATCGAGATTTCATTCAAAGCTTGTTTCAGGATAGTGATATTTCAAAATATTACATAGTGCCGAAGGAAGCACAGCAAGACCATCGAAAATTGATTAACTATTGGTTGAGTGATGTTAATAATGGTGCTGGAACATGTTGGATAATTATTAAAACCAACAACGGTCTATTCTCTAGCAATAAAGAAGTCGGTTTTGTAGCCTTTGAGTTTAGGGATAATCTTACTAATGCTCGGATCAGTTATGCTATTCATCCTGATTTTAGAAAAAAAGGTATTGCAACAAAGTCTGTTGAATTAGTTATCAAAAGGCTAGAGGAACAAGGGGTTCTTACCATTGAAGCAGACATTGACAGAGACAACGTAAATTCTGAAAAGGTTGTAGAAAAATTGGGCTTTACTGCTGACAAAAGAAAAGCTCTATTTGATCCAGAGATGTTGAGAGAGGGTGAGGTTAGAATTAGAGCATTATGGAAGAAGGTCTTTCGAACTAACGATACAACTATTCTAGGGATTTCTTTTAATATTCAAAAAATCCCTTTAGATGCGAACATTGAACAAATAATTCCAATTATTAATGACGTTGCAGATGGAATAAATAAGCACGGTCAGCGCCCTGAATTGCTGACTCGCTATTTTTACCTGCTTGGCAGAGTTAGGTTTTTAGAAGGAAACTTTGAAGAATCAAAACAGGCTTTTGCAAATTGTAATACAGTTGTCATGAATGAGGGGCTCCCCGAAATGCATGAAACTTTCTATTGGTTTGGCAGAATTAATGCCGAAAATGGTGACTTGGATAACGCTAAAATGTATTATGGTTTTGCTCTAGAAAACTTTAATGGTGACCCTAATTACATAACTAGAGAGGAGATTGAAAAAGCCATGAGAATGTAAGATTATTTGTAATGAAAAAATTCACAGCAAACTACTCATACACAAACGATAATTTTGTGATTCAAAACTTGAAGGGTTCAAGAATCACCAATGAGTATTTGCCGGGAATCTGCATTCTCAAAAATATCATTCAGCGTGGTAAGCCTACTTTAATGTCCGCTTTTTTGCAGGACGCTTTAGGGCCAATTCATAGGAACCTTGATTTCAAAAGAGGTTATCCACTTATTGATAAACAACCTACGGAATGGACAAGGGTAATTAGAGGAGATGAAAAGGGAAATTACTTTCCAGCAAAAACATTTTTTTATGAGCTGATACCAAAATATTTGCCTGAGTATGCTTTTATACAAAACCTTATTATTCCTGAAGTTCCAATCAATGAAATTACTCAGGTCGAGGTTGATCAGTTTATTGGTGAGCAAGTCGATTTTTATTTCCCACAAGCCTATCTAATAATTGAGATAGATGGATCACAGCATGAAGGGACGAAGGCGGAAGACAAAATTAGAGATTTGCACACTCAAAAATATGGCATTCAAACTGTGCGGATAAAAACTACTGATATTGAAGCACAAAACCAGCAACTTCATTCTAAATTTCTAGAGATAAAGAAAAGAATAGAGAAGGTCATTTCAAGTCAAATCAAACGAAAAATTGATGTCCCTACTTTTATATCTATTGAAGACTATCAATCCGCTTATACTAACGGTGTTGATTTAGCAAATCCAGTTTATAAGGCTACAGCTATAATTAGATTCCAGTTGCTAATTCTTGAGTTACTAGAATTGGGCATCCTGAATTTTACTTCCCCGTGGAAATTGGAATTAATTGAAAGGGATGCTAAAGACTTTGCACGTCTTGCTATTGATGATCTATTCAAATGGCTTGCGAATATATACAAACTCCAAAAAGTTCAATTTAAAATCCCAGAGATAAGTATTGTTCTGGTTAGGTCAAAAGACGAATTCTCAAATGACAACTCCATTGTCAAGATTGATTTTAGTATTCTCAAGCGATACTCAGATGAATTTCAAACAAATCCAGGGGTACTGTTTGTAAGAACAGATTATTTAGACGAGTATTTATATTTCAAAAAAGGAGATGCAAGAGATAAGTTGGTATTCAATTCATTTGAACCTTATGACTATTTCACTATTTCATCGACTGACCTAATTAAATACAACCTCAAGTTTGGTGGTAATAATTCTGATGAAGAACCATTATTGTTTCTGCTTTGGAATATTTTTCTGCAAAATGATAGCAGCCTCAGATATGAAACATTAAAATTTCGAGAAGGACAGTTG
>JBPXJX010000148.1:0-2821 GCA_051715525.1 Bacteroidales bacterium | reverse complement strand
TCTACAAGACACCCGTTATAGCGCTTAAGGAATGGCACAAAAAGGAACCGGATTTGTTCAAAAAGAAAGTATATGATCTATCGGGACTTGACATTCTGGGAATTATTTCCAATCATGTGCTGGCAGTCTGCCCATAAATTTTTCATAATGAAAAATGCTTCATTAGGCTTGCCTCAGTCTTTGCAAAAGCAAATTTTTGATAAAAAAATTAAGCAGTTAGAATCTATTATTCCTTTATATTCTATAGAAACTCGATATATGGTTGATGGAGGCGCTCCATTAAATACTCAAATATTATTTCACTTTAGGAATAATATTGAAGGTAATGGAGTTGTAGAAAAAGAGAAAAGCTTGTATCAACACTTGAGGCAGCTACATAAAAGTGATAAATGGCCTGAAGTTGAACACAGTCGTTCTCTTGAGGTCTGGTATCAAAAGTTGAATAATAAGCCATTGAATCTTAATATCGATATAAGGCATCAAGGTTCAGTTATTATTTTTCCTGTATTTGCGGCTGCACTAGCTATAGGTATGGAAAAACAAGATGAAGTTATTAAACTAACCTCATATGGAAAATTTTTATGCAGAAAGGTTATCGAGTTCGACCGTAATTGGTTTAACTCCGTTTATCTTTATTGTCTTTCATATTTTTCGGCCATTAAGGATTAAATCATGCAAGGTTATTTTTCAACATTAAAGGAACAAGCAAATAATCGTGCAAAGGAATCAACTCTCAGTGTCTTGGGAATTTCAAATCCTGCGTTGCGAAATCATTTAAGTCAGTTAATGGACAGGGATGAGCGCTTTGTCAATGGCCCTGTATTTGAACAAATGTTTGCTTGGGAGATTGCAGAACCTACAATGCAGGAGTTAGTCCAACAAGGACTACTTTCCCAAGAATTAATTACAGCCCTTGATCATAAAGCTAACGACCGCTATGCCTTCAAGAAAGAATGGCATCCCTTCAAACATCAACTTACTGCATGGAGGGATTTACTGGCTGATCAGCCGCAATCTCGGGTCATCACTAGCGGTACTGGTTCAGGCAAAACAGAGTGCTTTATGATACCTGTACTTGAGGATTTAATACGAAAAAAAAATCAGCAACAGGGAGAATTAGTTGGTGTTCATGCCTTATTCTTGTATCCATTGAATGCCTTAATTAACTCTCAACGTGAACGCCTTAATGCTTGGACATCGCATTTTGGTGGAAAAATTCGATTTTGCCTCCTTAATGGAAATACTCCAAATGAACTTAAAGCACAAGAGCAGCAAAGGCAGAAAAAGAATCCAAATGAAATTCTTTCAAGAAAATTAATGCGCGAAAAACCAGCGCCAATTTTAGTCACTAATGGTACGATGCTTGAATATATGTTGGTTCGTCAAGCAGATGCTTCAATTATTAAACAGTCATCAGGTAAATTGCGATGGATTATCCTTGACGAGGCCCACACTTACATTGGTTCTCAAGCTGCTGAATTAGCTTTGCAACTACGTCGAGTATTAGATGCTTTTCAAGTCACGGCTAGTAATGTGAGATTTGTTGCTACCTCAGCAACTATCGCAGGTACTAAAGCAGAGATACAATTAAAAAAATATCTTGCTGATCTTGCTGGAGTAGATGAATCACAAGTAGATGTCATTGGTGGCAGACGAGTAGTTCCAATACTTGATAAAACATTAATAAAAAATCTCTTACTAGATAATATTGAATCAATTGAGCCAGAGGGTGAAGAGCCAATAACGGGTAGAGAAGTTGATCGTGACCCTGATGTCTCAGCAAAGCGTTTTGCTGCTCTTACTCATTCGGTCATATCCCAAGAACTACGTGATATATTGACAAAAGAAGGGCAAACACCGCAAACAGCTAATGAACTTATCAGTAAGCTACATTCAAGTAAGTTATCTGAGGAAGAACTTTACCGTTGGTTAGACGTATGTACCGCCACTAAGCCATCTCATCATGGTGAAGCATTCCTGAAACTACGGGCGCATTATTTTCAACGAATGTTGCAGGGTTTATGGTGCTGTATTGACCCTAACTGCTCTGAAAAAACTTCAACGCCACTGGAAAAAAATTGGCCTTTTGGTTTTGTCTACAGCAGTCATAAACAATGGTGTAAGTGCGGTGCTCCGATTTTGGAGCTTGCATTTTGCCAGGAATGTGATGAACCTCACTTAATTGGACGTGATCACAATGGAAAACTGGAGCAATGGTCAGCTAATGTCGTAGATGAATTCTCATTAATGGATGAAAATGAACGAAATTTTGAAGAGGATAATGATGAGTTTAAAAATAAAATCATAACCAACAAGCCTGAGATTTTCTCATCAAAGCCTAGCAATCAATTCGATTTTGATCTAATAGGAATTTCCAAATCTGGCGACATAGGTTCATTTGACACCAATATTATTGAACTTGCCCAATTTTATGGTGAATCCGAATGTTGTTCTTCTTGCGGATATGCTGGTTATGGTCAAGGTGGACGAGCATTTCGAAGAGGTTTACTTGGAAGTCCTTTTTATACATCTAATGCTGTACCTACAATATTAGAATATTGCCCAGATATTGAGTTAGATAAAGATACGGGATTAGGTCCTCAAAGTATTCCTGGTCGCGGTCGCCGCCTAATTACCTTCACAGACAGCCGCCAAGGTACTGCGAAAATGTCTATCAGAATGCAACAAGAAGCAGAGCGTTCAAGACTGAGAGGTTTAGTTGTCAAGAATCTAAAAGAATCAGTAAAGGTTATACCGGCCATCCGTCTAGAACTATTGGAAAGTATTCCTTCTAATTTAAGAGAAGAGCCTGATGAAAAAA
>JBPXJX010000147.1:0-10365 GCA_051715525.1 Bacteroidales bacterium | reverse complement strand
TTCCTCTTTCCCACGCAGTACCGCCTGGCAATATTAGCATTGAAACATGGTCGATATCAATTTCTTTCAATGAACAATCGGGCAATACGCGTAATCCACCCATTGATTGAACTGATTTGCCATCAACTGAAAAGTATCTTAAATTGAAAACATCGCTTTTCTTTATTTCTGGCGATAAGTAGGCAATCTCCCAATCTGAGAAACCATTAAAGAGGAATACAATTATTGTTTTTTTCATATGTTTACTATTTATATGAGTTTAATTTCCCAAATATCATTATGACTCCATTAGTCCAAGCTGTATTTCAACTATATTATTTTGAGGATTATCAAAATCAATATTTATATAAACTTCTCGAGCAATTCCATTAAGGTTGCTTCCCGTTTCCATTATTTCAGATATCAATGATGAATAGGATTTGGATAAATTGCTCCATGAGCCTTCATGGATGCAGGTTGCTAAATCCATTTTTTCAATGGTTTTGCACGAGAAACCATCCGATGTAGGATTCGCATATTGAACTGGAACTCCAATATCAAGTTTGAATTTTGTCTCAGGATTTCCATCCATTCCGTAATAAACCCAGTAGATTGGACCAGTAATTTCAAGGTTGTTTTTGATTGCTTCGATGTATATTTCTTTAGCTTTTACTCTAACATACTTACCAAGTTCCGTAAGGGTTGCTTCTGTTGAGAAACAGAATAGGTGCATTGAGGGTACTTTTTTGATAATCATATTTTATTAAGTTTTATGCAAACTTAAATACCAATTGTGACAACCCTTTGTCAACTATATTTTATAGGAAACGATTTTTTAAAGATTTTATTAAGTTGATAAACTTCTTTCGGAGTTCTTGAGGTTCGATGATATCAACTCCATCGGGGAACGTTAATAGCCATCTAGCGGTATAGTCGAGGTCGTTCGATACGAGATGTACTTCGCTATAATCATCATATTCAATCTCAGAAATGAAGCCATAGTAATATTTTGAGGTTGACAGATAATCGGAGGTTTTTCTATCGATTTTTAGAATTACCTCTTTTAGGTTAGCATCCTTATCGAGTTTGCTGAAAAACTGAGTCGCGTTTTGAATTTCTCTTTTATGACAAATCTCGCTGGTTATTGATATATTTTTAATTCTATCGATTCGAAAATCGCGAAACTCCTTTCGTAACCTACAATAGGCAATTAAATGCCAATGCATACTGTAGAAACATAGAACTGTGGGTTCAACTATTCTATTGGAAACGGTTTCATCCTTATGAAGAGAGTGATAATCGATGGAAATGGCAAATTTATTTGCCAATGCGTGCTGAATATCGAATAGAACTGAATCGTTTGAATTTGATTTAATGAAATATGGATTGTAAAAAACCTCAATCCCATCATCGAGCTTTTCGAGGTAAGATTTCTCTTTCTCAGGGAGGATCGACAGAATTTTATCCAGTGCTGATTTGAAACCCTGGCCTACTGAATGATCTGTCATTTTCTCGATAAGTTTTCCTCCAAGTAGGAGAGATGCCGCCTCATCGGGTGTAAACATTACTGGAGGCAAATGAAATCCATCAACAATAAAATACCCTTTGCCTGGTTCGGCACCAATTGGAATACCTGCTTCTTGAAGTGTTCGTATATCTCGATAGATTGTTCTGACGCTAACCTCAAACCTTTTGGATATCTCGATAGCAGTTACCCATTGCTTGGTCTGAAGCATGATTAGTATTGCGGATACCCTATCGAAACGGTTCATGCAATTAGTGCCTAAAGTAAAAAAGTGCCTAGTCTGCCTGCCGGTAGGCAGGAGTGCCTAAAGTACTTAAATTATCTAAAATAAACTCTAAATTTGAAGTGCTCCACGCTTCTTAATGTCCATCAATCCCCATTCTCATAATGAATAGGTGTTTTAGAGTTTTTGTTATCTCTTCCATGTACTCTTTTACTGCCTTAACGCTACCGGGTAATGTATAAATAAAGGTTTCGCCCATTAATCCTGCAACTCCTCTACTTAAAAGTGCATTTGGTTTTTCGGCACCATACTTAACCCTAATCATCTCCATGATACCCGGAATTTCCTTATCAAGCATCTGCCTAACTACGTCCGGAGTGATATCTCTATTCCCAATACCTGTTCCACCTGTAGTGATTAGTAAGTCGTAGTTTTCTTCTTTAGCCTTTGAAAGGTATACTTTAAGTAGTTCTTCATCATCAGGGATAATGGTTGATTCAATAGTGAACTGCCATTTAAGGGTATCGAAATATTCTGAAGCTAGACGGACAACTTCTGGACCGCTTTTATCCTCATATACACGTCTACTAGCTCTATCGCTAAGGGTAATTACTTGTATTTTATAGATTTTTGGGATAAATGTTAGCTCATCACCAGCTTTTAAAGCACCAGCTTTAATTACTCTGCAAAAAATGCCCTCTTTAGGCATTACACAGTTGCCAACCTCACGGTAAATGGCGCAACCATCGCCATGGCACGATTTGCCTATTTGGGTAACTTCGAGGTCAATATCGTTGCCAATGAACCTATCGCCTGGCTTTGTATTTACCAACTCGATGCCTTGAGTCGTAATGTTTTCAGCGAACTCACCGAATTTGACCTCACGCTTGTTCATTTCTTTAAAACGCTCAAAACTTTCGATTCCTAGTAGGCTAATCTGTCTATGCCATTCGCCTGCATGAGCATCGCCATTAACTCCAAGCTCGGTGAGCATTATTTTCTCAACTGGCTCTTTGATTGTCCCTTTTTTTGTGGAGATATTAACCGAAAGGATTTTAACTTTTTGTTCAGTCAGCATAAGTGTATTATAAATCTTGTTTTGTTTTCTCAAGTAGGGTAATTCCATCAATTACCATGTTCTTATCAACCGCCTTGCACATATCGTAAACAGTAAGAAGTGCAACAGAAACAGCGGTAAGCGCTTCCATCTCAACTCCAGTTTGACCAACGCACTTTACAAGGCTATCTATTTTTACCCCGTTATCAAGAAGTGTTGCTTTAACATCAACCTTTGTAAGCATCAGCGTGTGGCACAGAGGAATAAGGCTTGGTGTTTGCTTGGCAGCTTGAATGCCTGCAATTTCGCTAACAGTAAGCACATCGCCCTTTTTCATCTGGTTCTCCTTGATAAGCTTAACGGTTTCGTAGCTTAACATTATAAACCCTGTAGCTTTAGCCTGTCGTACCTGATTTGGCTTATCCCCAACATCTACCATGTTAGCTTTGCCGTTATTATCTATGTGTGATAGTTCCATTTTGGTTGATTGTTAATCGTTGTTTGTTGATAGGAAATAATTCAATAAACCTTTCATAAAAATAAACAATAATACAAAAAGTCATATGATTGTTAATCGAACAACTATCAACAAACAACCATCAACTTATAAATTACCCTCCAATATTATAGAACTTTCCATGCTGATTGGATGTTCCGCTTTCTGGCTTAAGTCCAATAGCCATTTCAATGGCCGCTTTGGCGCCCAGTTCACGAACGCTATACCCCAAATCGCTGAAAAGGCAAGGTTTTATAAATCCATTAGCCGTTAACCTAAGCCGATTGCAGCTGGCGCAGTTGCCACCTTCGCCACCCTCAACCTGGCCAAAAATACCTTTATCAAGTTTCATTATTGGAATGAATCTTACCTCGAAACCTTGTTTTGATGCATACTCTTTTACTGCTAATGCATCAGGTTCAGATGATGTTTTCTCGATAACACAATTGATTTTTATTGGATTAAATCCAACTTTTTTGGCCTCTTCGAGCCCTTTAAAAACATCTTCGATATTACCTCCACGGGTAATTGATTTGAATTTCTCGGGATTTGTGGTATCGAGACTAACATTAATTCGATGCAAGCCCGCTTCAAAAAGCGGCTTGGCAAACTGTTGCATCAAAATGGCGTTAGTTGTCATGCTTAAATCGTCAATACCATCTATCTCGGAAATCATTTTTATTAGGTCAACAATTCCTTTACGAACCAAAGGTTCGCCTCCAGTTATTCGAACCTTATTTATGCCTAAGCTAACTGCAATTTTTGTGAAATCAACAATTTCATCGAATGTGAGAATATCCTTATGCTGAAGTATTGTTACACCATCTTCGGGCATACAGTAAGTACAACGAAGGTTACAACGGTCAGTAACCGATATTCTCAGGTAGTTAATATTTCTATTATAACGGTCTAACATCAACGAGTTCCCCTTCTTTTATTTCCGATTTGCCTAGCGGTATCATGATATAACCCTCAGCTTTTGCAAGTGCAAATATATGTGCTGAGCCGTGAAACTCAACGGCTTCAACTTTATCGTTATCATTTACTAAAACAGGAATAAGACCTAAACGTTCAACTTTTTTGCGATTGTAACCATTGGAAAGAGGTAATCGAACAACTGATTTTGTATTTGGTACTCCGCCCATCAACTTCTGGATGGCTGGATTTACAAGTATTACGAATTGCATGTATGATGAAACAGGGTTACCTGGTAGTCCGAATATCAATTTACCATCCTTTACTCCAAACTTTGTGGGTTTGCCGGGTTGAATGGCAATGCTATCAAAAAGGATTTGAATACCAAGTTTTTTCATTACCGATGGAACGTAATCGTAATCGCCCATCGATACTCCTCCAGTAAGAATAACGATATCGCTTTCTTTTAACGCCTTATCTATTGCCTCGTAAGTTGCCTCCTCGGTATCCTTTACAATCCCAATATAGTTTGGCGTTGCATTTGCTTTGAGGATTTGACCAACCAGTTGATGTCCGTTGCTATTACGAATTTGACCACCAGTTGGAACCTGATTTGGTTCAACAAGCTCATCCCCAGTTACAAGAACAGCGACTCTAGGTTTTATTGAAACGGTGGGGTGTGTGCAACCCAAAGCAGCCATTATGGCAATATGTTGAGCCGAAAGGGTAGTCCCTTTTTTGATAGCTACTTCCCCAGTTTTCATATCCTCACCAAGGATACAAATATTTGCTCTGGGTTTATTGCCAGTAAAGATTATCCTATTTTTTGAAACTTCTTTTGTATCTTCAACCATCAGAACGCAGTCGGCACCATTTGGAATCATTGCACCAGTCATAATCTTTGAGCATTGACCTTTCATAACCGTTTTTGATGGAATAGAACCAGCAGGAATTATCTCGATAACCTCTAATTCGTCCTTTGCATCAGCCATACAACAAGCGTATCCATCAACAGCAGTTTTGTTGAACGGAGGCATGTTCATGTCAGAAATTACATCGACAGCCAAAACCCTTCCAATGGAATCCCATAGGTTTACCTTTTCAGTTACGAAATTTGGTTTTGCCTGAGAAAAAACAATTTCAATTGCCTTTTCGAGAGTGATCATAGTTCAATTTTTGAAAGTGTAAAGTTGCGAAAAAAAGTTTAGAGTGCCTAAATATTCTAACTCAAGGAAATTTAGGCATTCTAAGTACTCAAGGCACTTTTTTGCTTATAAATTATTTATTATATCTTTGCCTCGTCTTTTGGGGGTGCCTTAATACAACGGGCTGAGATCATACCCTTTGAACCTGATGCGGTTAGTACCGACGAAGGGACAAGAGTTTTAAATGACCTTAAGTATTATTCCCCCTTTTCTTGGTTGCTGACAATAGTCTATAATCGGCTTGTGCACACCGTCTTATGGTCTTTTGTTGGTGATAATAAAAAATATTAAACCAAAAAAAGGAATTAAAAAATGAAAAAAAAATGTTTTTTGCTGCTTTTGCAGCTGATGGGTTTTTGGCTTTTTGCCAGTACAAATGTATCATATCAAATTAAAGGTAAAGTTACCGACGAAAATGGCAATCCATTAGCTGGTGCTTCTGTTATGCTCGATAACTCTTTGTATGGTAGTAATACTGATGCTTCTGGTTATTATTCTATTCCAAAAGTTAAATCAGGAGTTTACACTCTTTCCGTTTCATTTGTAGGATATGAGAAAAAAAAACTAGAAATTAATGTAGATAAGGATTTAACCTTTGACCTTTCGCTAACACCTTCCTCGATAATGGGCGAAGAAATTATCGTAAATGCAACAAGGGCTTCGAGTAAAATGCCAATTGCACAAACAACATTGAGTAAGGAAGAAATCAAAAGAAATAATACTGGATTTGATATACCTTTCCTTCTGGAGATGATTCCTTCGGTTGTGGCAACATCCGAGAGCGGGACAGGTGTTGGGAATACTGCTATACGAATTCGTGGAACTGATATGAGTAGGATTAATGTAACAGTAAACGGTATTCCGCTAAACGATGCCGAATCGCAAGGCGTTTACTGGGTAAATATGCCAGACTTTAGCAATTCGGTTGATAACATTCAGGTTCAGCGTGGTGTTGGTACTTCAACCAATGGTTCTGCAGCATTTGGAGCATCGGTAAATTTCCAAACAACCACATTAGCTCCTGAGCCTTTTGCAAAAATCGATTTAATGGGTGGTTCTTTTGGAACAAGGAAAACCTCTGCAATAGTTGGAACTGGCTTGACGAAAAATGGTTTCAGCTTTGAGGGGCGATACTCACAGCTAAAATCTGATGGGTATATTGATAGAAGTAATTCCGATCATCACTCGATGTTTCTAACAGGTGCTTGGCATACCTTAAAGAGTTTACTTCGTTTTAACTTTATTCATGGTGAGGAGCACACAGGCATTACATGGACAGGAACTCCTGGGTATATGCTTGACTCAATAAGAACCTATAACCCCGAAGGGATTTATAAAGATGCCCATAATGTTGAAAAATACTATAAAGATCAAAAGGATAACTATACTCAGACCCATTACCAGTTGATGTATAGCCATCAATTAACAGACGTTTTAAGCCTATCTACAGCTTTACATCTTACTAATGGGGCTGGTTATTACGAAGAGTACAAGGATGGTACAAAATTCAGTAAGTATGGGTTATCCAATCCAGTTATCGATGGAGTAGCGGTTGAAAAAACAGATTTAGTTCGACAAAAATGGTTAGATAACGATTTTTATGGTGCAACATTATCGCTAAATTTCACACGCGGTATTGTTGATGCTACTTTTGGAGGGGGATGGAATAGGTACGATGGGGATCATTTTGGAAAAATACTATGGACAGAAATAAATAGAGGTTTGCCCAAGGACTATGAATGGTACAATAATAATGGATTAAAGACTGATTACAATATTTTCGGAAAATCAACTTTTCAGATTACCGACAAGTTAAATGCGTATGCCGATATTCAGTACAGAGGAATAAGCTACAAGTTGAAAGGTACTGATGATGATTTGGTAAATCTCGACCAATCCCACGAGTGGAGTTTCATAAATCCAAAATTTGGTTCAAAATATAAAATAGCAAATAATCAAGAGGCCTTTGCTTCTTTTGGTGTTGGAAATCGCGAACCTTCAAGGGCTGATATAAAAGATGCCATGAAGTATGGAACTAACAACACGCCAAAATCGGAACGTTTGTACGATTATGAGTTGGGTTATTCGTTTAAGTATTCTTTATTCGCTTTAAATCTTAACTTATATTATATGGATTATCGCGATCAACTTGTTTTAACAGGTAAGCTTAGCGATGTTGGTTATCCACTTATGACAAATGTACCAAATAGTTACCGTGCAGGTGTTGAGATAAATGCAGGAGTAAGACCATTACGTTGGCTGCATTGGAATGTTAGTGCTACGTTTAGCGAGAATAAGATCAAGAATTTTGTTGAATATGTAGATTTATTTGATAACTCAAATGATTGGAATCCTTTGGAACAAAAGAAAACTAATTTGGGAGATACTCCAATTTCTTTCTCGCCCTCATTTGTTGGTTCAAGTCAATTATCTGTAAGCCCTTTACGACCACTTACCATCTCTCTAATTAGCAAGTATGTTGGGGATCAATACTATGACAACACTGGTAGTTCAGAACGCAAATTGGATGGATACTTTGTTAATAATTTCGTGATCGATTATTCTTTAAAAGCAAAAGGATTAAAAGGTATTAATTTTCAGCTGGTTGTAAATAATTTATTTAATAATCTTTATTTTGCAAATGCTTGGGTTTATAGAGCGCAATTTGCCAATGGTGATTCTGAATATCGTGAGGATGGCTTTTTCCCTCAAGCAGGCACAAACTTTATGGTTAAGTTAGGAATTGAGTTCTAAGTTTTTTAATGTCTACAATCAACTAGCAACTGTCAACTAAATGGAGTGGTTACAAAATAATTATATAGAGGTAATTGGGGCTGTTGCAGGTCTCATTTACCTTTATCTTGAAATTAAGCAAAATATATGGCTATGGCCTGTAGGTATTATCACATCGGCATTTTATATATATGTATTCTTTGTAGCGAAATTTTATGCCGATATGGGTTTACAAGTTTACTATCTTGTAATCAGCTTCTATGGATGGTGGCACTGGTTGTATGGAAATAAAAGTTCCAATAAAGCAGAACTTCCAATTACCCGAACAACATTCAAACAATGGATTTATATATCGGCGGTAACTATGGTTCTTTTCGGGTTAATGGTTATTATTCTTAAACGGTATACCGATTCTCCAGTACCATATGGCGATTCATTTGTAACAGCTTTAAGTATTACAGGAACTTGGATGCTTGCTCAAAAGTTGATTGAGCATTGGTGGGTTTGGGTTATTGTAAATCTTGTATCTTTGATTCTGTTTATTTGGAAAGATTTATACCCAACATCGATTCTTTTCTTCTTCTATTTCACACTGGCTATTTATGGGTATTACCAATGGAAGAAGGAGATGGACAAAATGATAGTGACAAGTGGCAAGTGACATGAGCAATCAACGCATAACAAACAACGAACAACGAGCATCTATAGTAATTGTAGCTGATGGAAAATTTCCTTCGCATGAGATTCCTCTTATGGCTCTTGCCAAAGCGAATGTTCTGGTTTGTTGCGATGGCGCAGCCACAAAGGTAGATGCTCATGGGCATACGCCAACAGCTATTGTAGGCGATTTGGATTCGGTTAGCGATTCGCTTAAAAAGAAGTATTTTGATAAACTTTTCCATTTTCCCGAACAGGACTCAAACGATTTGACCAAAGCAGTTAAATGGTGCTTGGAGAGAGATTATAAGGATATTACTATTATCGGAGCTACTGGTTTAAGGGAAGATCATACAATGGGTAACATTGGATTAATCACTCGTTATGCAAGAATGGGAGCAAAATTGAAAATGCTTACGGATACAGGTTTTTTTATGCCACTCCTCAAATCATCGGTTATTGATAGCTATAATGGGCAACAAGTTTCAATTTTTTCCCCAAATAATTCGACTTTAATTTCTACTAAAAATTTAGCATATCCTATTGAAAATCGAGCACTAGAGGAGTATTGGATGGGTACGCTTAATGAAAGTTTGGGCGTTAATTTTGAAATTCAATTTGATATTGGACCATTGATTGTATTTCTAAAATACTAAAGTAAAGACTCCAAGTTAATTTTGGGGTCTTTTTTTGTGGGTTAAAAATCCTTAAAAAAGGCAATTGGCACTTTATTTGTCAATTTAGGTGTAACATTTTTATTACTTTTCAATCTTATAAGAAAATTAAAAATTATATGAAAAAGATCTTCTTAACAATTTTACTTTTTATTGCATTGATTAACTTCTCTTTTGCACAAAATTTATCAGGGACAATTATTGATAATGAAGGGAAACCTGTGCCTTTTTCCACAGTATTTGTTCGAGAGATACGATTGGGGACTATAACAAATGAGAATGGTGAGTATAGCTTAAACCTAAAAGAAGGCGAGTACACCGTTTTATTCCAATGTTTAGGTTTTGAATCAGTTGAAAAAAAAGTATCTATAAAAAGTGGCTCCAATAAGCAGAATATAATCTTAGCAATTAAAAGCTATGAGCTAAAAGGTGTAAATGTTAAACCCGGAAGCGAAGATCCTGCTTACCCGATTATCAGAAAAGCTATTGGCATGGCTCCCTACTATTTAAACCAGGTTAAGGAGTTTGATGCTGAGGTTTATATGAAAGGTACATTTAAAATTATCAAGTTAACATGGCTTGTAAAACGGGCGATGAAAGATGAGAAGGATGCCCCCAAAGAAGGCCAACTTTATTTACAGGAATCGGTTAACAACATTCATTTTACTGCTCCCGATAAATATGACCAGACTGTTAAGATGATTCGTTCAAATTTCCCTTCAGGCGATGGAGATAACAATGAAGCAATGCAGTTTATTAATGCAAGTTTATACGATTCCAAAATTGGAGAGATAATATTACCATTATCGCCATATGCGTTGAATCATTATAAATTTCGATACGAAGGCTATTCAAAGGAAAAGGATAGAATAATCAATAAAATAAAAGTTACTCCAAAGCA
>JBPXJX010000146.1:0-5598 GCA_051715525.1 Bacteroidales bacterium | reverse complement strand
TAATAATCTTTTTTACGAAATAGTCTATTAAAGGTTGTGGCTATAAATACAAACTCCATTCCACTTATCTATGACATTTGATGATTAAACTCATCTAAACAAATGAATAATAATTTAAAATGCATAAAAATAAAAAATTGCATACTTAAAGCACAAAGAAAACCTCAGCAGTAAAAAATGCAATATGCAGAAGAACATTTTCATTATTAAAACAACAATGCTGCCAAACGATTTAATACATTGATATATTATGCATTAAATGTAATAAATATTTTGCAATGACCGAAAATGGACGGAGGTTTATATATACTCCAACCTTCTAATGGGGTTATGACAGATAATGATAAAACGAATTTATTTCCAAAGGATTATGAACTTTGGTTTTGCTATGTTTATCCTACCCCTCTTTTTTAAAAGAAGAACCAAAAGAAATATTTCTTGATTAAACTTTTAGAAAATAAAAATAATAGTAAGCATAATTATAAACCCAAGAGCAAACCCAGAGTAAACTTGAACTGGGTTATGCGATTTTGCTTGTAACCTAGCTGATGCAAGTAAACTGGCAATAATAATGGCAATCAGAAGGTAAGGTAGTACATCCGTAAACATTCGGTTTGAAAAAGCAATGATAAAACCAACCAATCCTCCAACACCTACCATGTGGATGCTTATTTTCCACCAATAGGAAATAATAAGGCAAGAGGCAATTACCAATGATGCTCCTAACATAAAAACGGGAATAACAACGGGAATGGGCAGTTTTGCCAAAAAGTATACTGAAAGAATGTAGGGTATCAAAGTAAAGGCTAGCGGAATTAATCGCTCCCGATTACTTTCCATTATAAGGCTCTTTACTACACCAAATTGAATAAAAAGGGGCATCATCAATAATGGAAGAGCTAGCGTATTTGCAGCAATAACCAAAATTATAATTCGCTTAACATTGCCTGGCAAAAACGAGATGTATGAACCAGAATAGAAAATAAAAATTATGCCCAAAAGAGGCATGAGCATTGGATGGAATAGAATAGAAATGGTTTTGGCTATTTGCTTATTCATGGCCTAAAGCTCTTTTCGTAATCGGGCAACGGGAATACCAAGCTGTTCGCGGTATTTAGCAACAGTTCTACGAGCAATGGGGTAACCTTTTTGTTGCAAAACCTCCATCAGCTTCTCGTCAGTAATGGGCTTACGCTTATTCTCAACCTCAATACATTCCTGAAGTATCTTTTTAATTTCCTTGGTCGATACCTCTTCACCCGCTTCGTTTTGCATTCCCTCGCTAAAGAAGAACTTGAGCGGGAATATCCCAAAATGGGTTTGTATATACTTACTGTTGGCAACACGTGAAATGGTGGAAATATCGAGCCCCGTTTTTTCGGCTATATCCTTTAATATCATGGGGCGAAGCTTTGTCTCATCGCCCTCTTTAAAAAACTCGCGCTGATACTCTATTAATGCTTGCATGGTAGACATCAAAGTATTCTGTCGTTGTTTAATGGCGTCGATAAACCAACGAGCCGAGTCAATCTTTTGCTTTACAAATGTTAACGCATCCTTATCATGCTTAGATGCATTGCCTCGGTTCTGTGAATAGGTTTCGATCATCTCTGAATATTCGCGACTGATACGAAGTTCAGGAACATTTCGAGAGTTGAGACTTAGCTGAAAATCGCCATCGATTAAATCGAGAATAAAATCAGGGATGATATGTTGAATAGAAAGATTTGATGGATCTTGAAAAGAGCCGCCTGGTTTTGGATTCAATTTTAATATTTCATCAACAGCCTCTTTAAGCTGCTCATCTTCTAAATCGAGCTTAGAGGCTATTTTATCGTAATGTTTACGGGTGAACTCATCGAAATGGTATTTCAAGATTTTTCGAGCAAGGGCAACCTCAGGAGTAGTTTGATCTTTAGCATTTATCTGTATTAAAAGACATTCCTGTAAATCGCGAGCACCAACACCAACTGGATCAAAGTCATGAATGATGTAAAGAAGTTGTTCCAGCTCATCATCATTGGTTTCAATCCCCATCGAGAAAGCAATATCATCGGCAATTGCCGATAATTTCCGGCGTAAGTACCCATCCTCATCAATGTTTCCAATGATGTATTTTGCAAGTTCTTGCTGTTTTTCGGATAGAACCCGAAGGCCTAATTGGCTCTCGAGATGTTCGTGAAACGATACACCAACTGAGAATGGAATATCCTCATGCTTATCATCCTTGGATGTATTATTAGCATTTAATCGATAAGATGGAATATCCTCATCATTAAGGTAATCATCGAGGGTGAATTCATCATCATTCTTGGAGATATCATCCTCGGTAATCTCCTCGTCTTGCTGATCGTGTATTTCATCTAACTCCTCTCCTTCTTCAAGGATGGGGTTTTCTTCCAGCTCCTTTTTTATCCTTTGCTCAAGCAGCATAGTAGGTATCTCCAACAGCTTAATAACTTGTATTTGCTGTGGAGATAACTTTTGTAATAGCTTTTGTTGAAGTCTTTGCTTAAGCATCAATTATATATATCTAAAACTCACAATTCTTTGGAGTACGAGGGAATGGGATAACATCGCGTATGTTGCTCATTCCTGTTACGAATAGCAATAATCGTTCGAAGCCAAGGCCAAATCCGCTATGTGGGGCAGTACCAAAGCGACGAGTATCCAAGTACCACCACATATCCTTTTCGGGGATATGCAATTCGGCGATACGAGCAGTTAGTTTCTCTAGGTTTTCCTCTCTTTGCGAACCACCAATGATTTCGCCTATTTTTGGGAAAAGAACATCCATTGCGCGAACGGTTTTACCATCCTCGTTCTGCTTCATATAAAATGCCTTTATGGCTTTTGGATAATCGGTAAGGATTACTGGCTTCTTGAAATGCTTTTCAACTAAGTAGCGCTCGTGTTCTGCTTGTAAATCGGCTCCCCAGAACACAGGAAACTCCCATTTTTGATCAACTTTTTCAAGAATATCAATGGCTTTTGTGTATGGCAAACGCTCAAAACTATTGTCAACAACAAACTTAAGCCTATCGATAAGCTCGTTATCATACATTTTGCAAAGGAAATCCAAATCGTCAGCGCAATTATCGAGTGCATAGCGAATAAGGTATTTAAGAAAATCCTCGGCCAAATCCATGTTATCTTTAATATCATAGAAAGCCATTTCGGGTTCAATCATCCAAAACTCGGCAAGGTGACGAGGTGTGTTGGAATTCTCGGCACGGAAGGTTGGTCCAAAGGTGTAAATCTCTGAAAGCGCCATGGCGGCTAACTCGCCCTCAAGTTGACCCGAAACGGTTAGATTCGATTCTTTACCAAAGAAATCCTCTGCCCAATCTATCTTACCATCCTCGGTACGTGGAAGGTTATTTACATCAAGTGTTGTAACCTTGAACATGGCTCCTGCTCCCTCGGCATCGGATGCCGTGATGATTGGGGTATGGATATAGAAAAAACCTTTATCGTTATAGTACTTATGAATGGCATAAGCCATTGCATGGCGAATACGAAGCACTGCACCAAAAGTATTGGTGCGTGGGCGAAGGTGAGCTATCTCGCGAAGGAACTCCATGCTATGCCCCTTCTTTTGAAGGGGGTAAGTTGTTGCATCAGCAGCACCATAAAGTTCAACGCTTGATGCCTGTATCTCAACCCTTTGTCCAGAACCTGGAGATTCAACTAATTTCCCGGTTACAGAAATACATGCTCCTGTATTTATCTCCTTTAAAAGATTTTCGTCAAAATTTAAAACATCAATTACAACCTGAATATTATTAATAGTTGAGCCATCGTTAAGTGCAATAAATGCAACATTCTTATTTCCCCTGCGGGTACGAACCCAACCTTTAGCCACCACTTCGGAGCCTGCCTGCCCGTTTAAGAGCAACTCCTTGATCTTAACTCTTTTTTTACTTTCCATCGTAAACGGTTTAAATTGATGTAATTTTTAGCTATTTAATTTGCTTTACTGCTTGCAAAAATAACATTTTTAAGGTCAATTTAGCATGATGAAAATATTTTTGGCAAAGATTTTGATTGAAGAATGGTAACCTTTGTATTCATTGTTTTCTACAAAAAAAGAGTTCCGACTGGTAAAGGGGTCGGAACTCTTTTTTTATTTTTGATAGTAATTCTGCAGTCGTTTCTTAAAAACTCTCTCATTAGCTTCGTTCACAGCCATTACCATCTTTTCAATCTTTTGATGCCGCAATTCAGACTCTTCCTTGGTAATTGAACCCTGATCGCGGAAAACGATGTAGCCAATTTTGTAACCAGAATTATCAAGCGTCATTGAAACGGCCGCATTGAAGTCGTCGAAGATAATAACCGAGGGGAGGGTGTTGATATTATAGCGTAAAACTGCGGTTTGAACCTTGCTTTGGATATACTGAATTTGATCCTTCCCAAGGTACTTTGCCCCAAGCATCAAACGTACAATATCAATTTGTGATACAATCTGCTTTTTTTGTTCAACCCTGAACTGTTCGTACTGGTTTTGGCTGGTTTCATTGAATTGGTTGATAAAGTTGGTTGGAATACCCGCTAAATCTTTTAAATCGTTTTCACCTTTTCGTTTTTTGTACTCCTTTTTTGCTTGTTTTTGGTCATACGGAATATAAAAAGTCCACTTACGGGTTCGTTTAAATGACTCGGTCATTGGTTTTGGTTTCCAATCGGAAACAGGGCGTTTCATAATTGGATCAGTAAGATATAGCTGGTTTGACTCGAGTGAATAAATTAAACAGTTAATGAAGTGTACATATCCACCACCAAGCGTTTTGTGTAGTGCAGACCATAGCGTTTTGGGATCGTAATTCTGAGTTGAATCTACTTTATATTCATCATTGTTGACTAACTTTTGATTTTTAAGATATTGTATAAACTCCCCATCCAATTTAACAGGGTAATATGTGGTTGATTGATCGGTTGTGTCAATAAAAAGATTTTTCCCAGTATGATATAAACCCCTAACATCCATCACGTAGTTAGTATCGTTGGCAAGTTTAATATGAAGGTTGTAATCGAGCCCCCATTTCATTTCCGAAATCTTTGGCGGTCCCGCATTCTGTGCACTTGCTGTTGCAAGAGCAAATATGCATAGCATTGATATACAGAATCTTTTCATCGACTTAAAGATTTTGGTTTAAGTGTAAAATTACGTAAAAAAGATAGCTCTTAAAACTTATTCCCGATATTAATCCCGGTGAACTGAGTCGGGCGAGAATGCAGGAAGGCAAACGGCGATATACTCCGCTCCTCCCTCGTAAGGAGAGCTATACTGAACCCATTCGTTCTTTGGCACCAAAATTCCTTGACCTTGGGTTACATCAAATGATTTATTTCTTGTTTTAACATTAAGTGTTCCTTTTAGAACAACTGTATACTCGTTAAATTCAGGGCATTGCCCAGGTTCCACCCAGCCAGCAGGGCTTTTCATTTTTGCAATACTCACTTCGGATGTTTCGCTATTTACTCTTCCAAAGTACTCTTCAATTATTTTAGGTTTATTACCAGCAGCCTCAATTATCTGTGCTTTTTCAATAAGTTTTGCCATAAATCATATGATTTTAATCTCTCGCTAAGTTA
>JBPXJX010000145.1:0-2902 GCA_051715525.1 Bacteroidales bacterium | reverse complement strand
TACTTGTTGTAATAGTTTTATTAGCATGGAGCATTTATAGGCATATCACCAAAATTACACGCGACTTTTTTACTTTTATAACCGCTCTGGCTAACGAGGAATACACCATTCAATTTAACGAGGATAAAAGCAATAAGAGCCTTCAGAAACTATATCACCTTTACAATATCACGGCAAAGAGGTTTCAAAAAGTCAAGTATGAGCGCGATTTACAACACCTATTTCTACAAGAAATTATCAATCAAATTGAGGTGGGAATCCTTGCATTTGGAGCAAATAGAGAGATACTGCTTTATAACAAAACCTTTTGCAAGCTTTTTGGGCTTTCACACCCAACAACGCTCAACGATTTAAACCCAGAAATGCAAAAATCGTTAAATGAGCTCGAATTGGGGAATAAAAAGTTGATTTACCATTCATTCAATGGTGAAAAATTCATGCTTTCCACCCACTCTACTTCATTTGTACTTAAGGAGCGAAGGCTAACTTTGATATACTTCCATAACATCAAGGCAGAATTGGATGAGCAAGAACTTGAGTCTTGGCAAAAGCTCTTTAGCGTGCTTACACATGAAATAATGAATTCGGTAACGCCCATCAGCTCACTTACGGCGAGCTTAAATAGCAAGCTAAAAAAGGATATATCAACGATTGGTAGTGCTGAACCCAAAACCCTATCCCTGTTATCCGATGGTCTCGATGCTGTTTCTATTCGTTCCGAAGGTCTTCTCTCCTTCACCGAATCGTTCCGTAAGCTATCAAAAATATCAAAGCCTACTAAAGTAGTAATTGAGGTTGAAAAGCTATTAGAGCGAATTAAAACGCTTTTCTCACCTATTCTCCAATCCAATAATATCGATTTCGCTTACGAGATATCAAATCAAACTAAAACACTATTTGCCGACCCACAGCAAATTGAGCAGGTTCTAATCAATCTTGTTCAAAATGCCATTGATGCGTTAAATGGAATAGATAATGGAAGAATAGTCATATCAACGGTTTTAAACCCCGATGGTAAATGCTCAATAACTATTTCCGATAATGGCGTTGGAATTGATGCTGATACAATTGAAAGAGCATTTATCCCGTTCTTCACAACGAAATTGAAAGGTAGCGGAATTGGCTTAAGCCTTTCGCGTCAAATGTTACGAATGCATGGGGGAACAATAGATATTAAATCAAAGGTAGGAATTGGTACTTCGGTAACTATTTCTATTTAAATTTCTTCAGATAATCCCTTAAAAGAACTGGATCATGAGTTTTTGCCCAAAGCGTAGTAGTTTCGTACTGCTGATTTAGAGTATTAAAATCGAACATCAAAAACTCCTCTTTGAATTCTGGAACATAAATAAATGTTCTTTCGGCAAGACTGGGCGCTTCGGCCTCATATTCTTTTAACCTTTTAAAAAAACCTTTATTAGAAATTGCTTCGGGAGAAATTCCTAGCTTATCAAAGAACTTGAACTTATCGATACCAAACTGTTCAAGTTCCTTTGATGTATTTGAAATTGAATCTCTCTTTCTACTTATTATATAAACTTTTTCTACCTCAAATCCGCTATACTTTTCAAACTGAAGTAGCGATTGATAAGGCACATGATCGGCTGCTATTCCACCATCATGATAGGGCACATCGGGCAATGTTTTGATATTCGGAATCTTCACCGGTGGGAAAGCCAAAGGGTACGCCGCTGAAGCCATAAGTACATCAACAACATTAAGGGTAGTATCGCTTTCAGGGTTAATTTTTCTATTAGATAATCGAAATGTTCTCTCCTTCAATGGGAGTAACTTCAAGTTTACAATTGAGAATGCTGAGGGAATTGGTAAATCCGACAAGGTTTTATAACCAAGCCTATCAGTAACAACTCTCTCTATAAGCCTACGAAGCGGTTCAGTATCAACGGGGAGTCTTTTTCCTGTTCTAGTGAAAATATCATCATTAGTTAATTTGCTTAACGTTTCGTGATACTCTTGCCAAGTATATTTCCCGCTCAATATGGCATTTAAAACAGCTGCATTAAGCGCTCCTGAACTAGCTCCTGATATAAAGACAACATCATTAAGCATGCCTTTACTGTATAGATTCTCAAGCAATGCAGCTTCTTGAGAAATCTTTGCAGCGGCTCCTGTAATTATTATAGCAGTTCCATGTTTTCTGGGTAGAATAGGCTCACGAACATCCTTATCGCGTGAACCAGAAACAACCCATAACATTATTAGTACAACTATAGCAAAAAAAGCCAATCTTCGAGTTCGCTTTGTCATAATGCAAATCAATCTTTTTCAATATTCGTTTTCTCAACTATATAAAGCGGACGATTACGCACATTGGTATTAATACGACTAATATACTCACCAATTATCCCTACCGATAGTAGCTGTATTCCACCTATAAACATCGAACTAATAATAAGGGAAGTCCAACCCGTAATGGTTTGATGCAAAAAATAGTGAGAGTAAAGTGCATAAAGAATTACCATAAATGCAACAAACGATATAAAAAGCCCAAGGTTTGTAACCATTCTCAACGGTGAGTTGGAGAATCCTGTAATCCCATCCAATGCAAATTTTATCATCTTACTAAGCGGGTAACCCGTTTTGCCAGTGGTACGACTATCACGCTCAAACTCAACAAATGTTTGTTTAAAACCCAACCAAGCAATCTGTCCACGTAAAAACTTATTCTGCTCGGGCATTAGCTTAAGGTAATCTACAATTTTACGATCAATAAGCCTAAAATCGCCCACATCCATTGGAATATCAACTGAAGTGATACGTTTTAGAATACGATAGAAAATTTTAGCTGTAATTAGTTTAAACGCTGATTCGCCCTTACGCTTAGAACGCTTAGCATAAACCACCTCGTTGCCCTCACTATACTTTTTATATAGCTCAGGAA
>JBPXJX010000144.1:0-1339 GCA_051715525.1 Bacteroidales bacterium | reverse complement strand
AGAGATCGATTGGGTCGCATTTGCCAATGAATTTGTTAATAAAACGCTTGGGCTTAATCGTTCACAAACAACAACACAAATTGAGCATTACGATAATCTTGCTGCACAGCTCGATTGTTTAAAGCGTATTAACACAATCCTTATCGATTTTAGCCGCGATATATGGACCTACATCTCGATGGAGTACTTCAAGCAGAAGATTAAAGCAGGTGAGGTCGGCTCATCGGCAATGCCTCATAAAGTAAATCCAATCGATTTTGAGAATGCTGAAGGAAACCTAGGAATGGCTAACGCAATATTCGAACACCTATCGGCAAAGCTACCCATTTCGCGCCTTCAGCGCGATTTAACCGATAGTACCGTTATGCGTAATCTTGGTGTACCAATGGCCCATTCAATCTTATCATTCAAATCATTACTTAAGGGTATTGATAAACTACTTCTCAATGAAGATGCTATAAAAGCCGACCTTGAAAGGAACTGGACTGTTGTTGCTGAGGCCATTCAAACAATCCTGCGTAGCATTGGATACCCTAATCCCTACGAGGCATTGAAAGATTTAACACGTACAAACAAGCAGTTAAATCAAGAGGATTTATTAAAATTTATTGAAAACCTTGATGTTAGCTCTGATGTAAAATTGCGGTTAAAAGCAATAACACCTTATAGTTATACTGGGATTTGCTAGTTTTTTTGTTATTCTAAAGATACAGTATCTTTATCTTAGGCATTAATGTTTATCTTTGATGTGATATTGATAATTCAACCGATTAGTAGATGAAGAGATTTTTCAAAGTATTCCGCTTTGTATACCCCTATAAATGGTATGCCTTTGGTAACATTATTTGTAATATTTTAGGTTCCATTTTTGGATTGCTCTCCTTTGTTGCAATGATTCCATTCTTGCAGATATTATTTAAGACAGGTGAGTTCGTGTCAGCAAATACAGTTGTGACTGATTCATTCATAGGTAATTTAAAAGCATCCTTCAATACACTAATTGTTAATGCTATTAATGATCATGGCGCTTCATACGCTCTCCTGTTTATTATTATTATGGTGATAATAGCATCATTATTTAAAAATTTATTTATATACCTCTCGCTTTGGTTTCTTTCCCCTTTGCGACAAGGGGTTGTTGAAGATTTAAGAAATGAATTGTTTCGAAAAATAATGATCCTCCCAATAGGTTACTTCTCCGACGAGAGGAAAGGGGATATCATTAGTAAAATGACCAATGATGTTAATGAGATTGAGGTCTCGATAGTTCGTTCTTTAGAGATGTTTTTTAGAGATCCAATAACTATTATAGTATATTTAACATCATTAAAGATCGGAA
>JBPXJX010000143.1:0-3184 GCA_051715525.1 Bacteroidales bacterium | reverse complement strand
TAGCCTAATGCTTCAAAAAATGATTTCAAATGCAGGTAAAATCCAAGAACCTGATGCTGAAGAATTTTTAAAGAAAATGGGGTTAGGTTACTAGGACACCCAAATAAATCATAATATTCAATGCAAAGCATTACTCTTTATGAATTAAACCAGCAGGTTAAGGAAGCAATTGCGCAATCCTTTTCTAGCAAATATTGGGTAATTGCAGAAATTAGCGAGCTAAAAGAGAATAGTTCGGGACATTGTTATCTAGAACTTATTCAAAAAGAGGATTCAAAAGACTTTCCGAAAGCTAAAGCTCGTGCAACCATATGGGCTTACACCTATAGAATGCTGAAACCTTATTTTGAAACAGCAACCGGCAGATCGCTTTCAGGTGGCATCAAAGTTCTTGTTCAAGTTGAAGTTGTGTTTCACGAGCTGTACGGATATTCCTTGAACATTATCGACATTGAGCCAAGTTTTACTATTGGTGACATTGAACAAAAAAGACGTGAGACAATTGAGAAGTTAGTTGGAGAGGGTGTATTTGATATGAATAAGGGTTTAGAAATTCCGCTTCTTCCCAAAAGAGTTGCAATTGTATCATCACCAACTGCTGCTGGTTTGCAAGATTTCACAAACCAACTGTTACACAACAATGCTGGTTATGCTGTTGAGCAAACCCTTTTTGCAGCAAACATGCAAGGTAACGAAGCTGAAAATTCAATTATTGAAGCGCTAAACAGCATATACGATCGACGATATGATTTTGATATTGTTGTCATCATTCGTGGGGGAGGCTCCCAAGCAGATTTATCATGCTTTGATAGCTACTGGCTTGCTGCTCATGTTGCACAATTCCCATTGCCAATTATAACAGGAATTGGTCATGATAAAGATGTTTCAGTTGTGGATCTAATTGCTCATACAAAATTAAAAACGCCCACTGCTGTAGCTGAATTCATTCTCGATAGATTTACTGAGTTTGAAACCTTAATTGATGAATATAAAATAAAACTTATAGATTCAGCAAATGAAAGACTAAGCGAAGCAACTTCAATATTCGATAGAGCCTTATCCACCATGTTACCAAGTGTTACAATTTCAACAACTCAAGAAAAAATAAATATTGAAAAAATCCAAAACAAGATAAATCTTTTATCATACCAAGTTTTATCAAGTAATAAATCAGAACTCACGCTGTTATCGAACTCATTCGTAATGACCAGTGCTAATTTTATTGACTTCTGTAAAAATAAAATTGAAAAATACGAAAGTAAAAACACCCTATTAGACCCCGAACATATTTTAAAAAGAGGATATTCTATAACTTTACTAAACGGCAAAGTGCTAACGGATGCAGCTCTTTTAAACAAAGGGAAAAGAATCAGAACAATATTACTTAACGGAGAATTTGAAAGCACAGTAGCTTAAGTCATCATCTTTTGTTTTGAAAATAGGTTTTGATTTCATACTTTTCATTTTTTAAAATTGTGAAAAGTGAAAAGAACAAATCTCCTTTACGCACTAGTTTTATTTCTCGCCTTACCTGCCTCAACACAGGCTCAGGAAACCTTTTCTCAGAAAAAAGTTGACAGTTTAATTTCGATTGTACAAACTAGTTCGAACGAAAAATTGGTAGAGGTATATTCAATCTTATCAAACCAATATTCAAGTCGAAACATCGATTCCTGTATACTTTTTGCTAATCTATCCCTAAATTTTGCCCAAAAGGATAAAAGCGACTTAAGCTACTTTTTAGCATATAAAGCATTAGGAAATGCATTTTACTTCAAAAACGAGTTTAATATTGCCTTAGAAAACTTACAAAAAGCCAATGAATACTGTGAAAGGCTTAACGATAAACTTTTAAAAATTGAAATTTCATTATCAATTGGTAATACACTAAGTTTTCTTAATAGGTATAGCGAATCTATAATCTACTATCAACAAGGACTTGATTTGGCAAAAGAAATTGAAGATTTTGAAAAAGAAGGGTTATTACTTTACAAGATATCTTTAAGTCATACATACATAAGCAATAACAATAAAGCCCTCGAATTTGCAATTAAATCTGCGAATACCCTTACCTCTCATGGCATTGAGAACAATTTAGCCGATGCATATAATCTAATTGGTTATATACATATGGCATTAAAGAATTATGATTTAGCATACGAATATTTCATAAAATCCCATGCATACTATTTAAAAGATAATAATATTAAAGGGCTATCTAGCTCATTAAATAATATTGGAATAATTTTTAATGAAAAAAAGGAGTACGAAAAAACAATTGAATATTACACAAAATCATTAGAGTATTCAAAACAGCTTAAAAATAACGAGGGTATTGCAACCTCAATGAATAATATTGGGCTGCTTTACGTTGAATTGGGACAAATTAATAAAGGCCTTGAATATTTATTTCAAGCACTCGACTATAGTTTAAAGCTTTACGACAAGAGCAGCACAGCAAATCTATATAACAATATTGCCACTGCATATGTTAAAGAAAACAACTTTGTTAATGCTGAAGACTATGTGAATAAAGCCTTAGTTATTGCAAAGGGTATTACCGATCTTTCATTCATTCAAGAAAGTTATAAAATTCTTGCCCAGATTTACTCACAAAAAGGGAACTACAAAAAGGCTTTTGAATACCAAGGAAAGCAACTCGCATATAACGATAGTTTATATTTTCAGCAAAAAACAAGCAGCATAGCTGAAATGCAAACTCGTTTCGAGACTGAAGCAAAGGAAAAGGAAATTCAGCTACTTAAAAAGGATAACGAAATTAATATTTTAGAAGTTGACAGGCATAAAATACTTCAAAAATACCTGGCCTTAAGCGCATTTCTATTTCTTGCTTTAACAATAGTTATATTAATAAGTCAACGAAGAAGAAAAAAATCAAACAATATTCTTGCTCTTAAAAATAAAGAACTAGAGATTGCTAATAAAAAACTTCTAGAATCGGAACAAAACCTCAAAGAGCTTAATGCAACAAAAGATAAGTTCTTTTCAATAATTGCCCACGACCTTAAAAACCCATTCAATGCTTTACTCGGGTTTAGTGAATTATTAGAGAAGACCTATGATTCATGCAGCGAAGAGGAGAAAAAGGAATACATTAATGTTATTTATGAATCATCCCAAAACCTATTTAAACTACTCGACAACCTACTACAATGGTCAAGAA
>JBPXJX010000142.1:0-6657 GCA_051715525.1 Bacteroidales bacterium | reverse complement strand
TCAGTTTTTTGCTCATCATCTATGCTTTGGCTATTCTTAAACTTATTTTTATATGATTTTGCCAACTCGGTAAAAGGCTGTTTTTCAATCACAATCTTTTTCGATATGCATAATGCACGGCCCTTTATATAACCCTCAATGGTAAGTTGATCAATCAAATCCTCTTTCATGCCCATAAGTTTAAATGCATCGGCCGCTGTGCGAAGTACAATCTCAATGGGAACTTCAACCTGAGTTCGTGATTTTGGGGCTAAAACAATCTTTTTACTGTTTTGGATTGTGCCTAGCTCTCTATTTTTTAGCCATGTTTTGAAATGAATACTCGAAACGGTTATCTTTCTGTTATTCGGATTTTCAATATCAAGTGTGATGTTGATGAGCAGTTTACCATTCTTCATCCCGCGGAATTTAAAATCTTTCATGCCATGAATGGCAATTTTCTCAAACTTACCGCAGCTGCTCAGCAATACAGCGATAATTGTTACTAGTAAAAGGACTGTACTTTTTCTCATTTTCACAAATATTTTGGAAGGCAAAGATAGCTTTTCTATTCACTTACAAGTTTTAAACCAATTATTACAAACGCTAAAATAGAACGTTGAATTATCATTCTATTAGCAGTTTAATAGTATTTAACTTTTTTCAGATTGGCTCATTTTCAAATTGCTTAATTTTCAAATTGAATCACTCATCATCAACAGCCCAAAGTTTAGCCCTATCAACCGCTTTAAGCCAGCCTTTGTAGAGTTTATCTCGTTGCTCATTGGCCATTTTAGGGTTGTAAATTTTGCTTCCTTTAAGAACTGTTTGAATTTCGTTCCTTTGATAAAATCCAACTGCAATACCTGCAAGCAGTGCCGTACCAAATGCTGTTGCCTCTGGAAATGGAGGGCAAACAACCGTTTCGTTCAGAATATCGGATTGGAATTGCATCAAAAAACCATTTGCCGATGCGCCACCATCAGCCTTAAGGCTTTTAAGCTTTATTTTTGAATCAACTTCCATTAATCCTAGAATATCGCGAGTTTGGTAGGCAAGCGACTCTAGAGTCGCTCTTACAATATGCTTATCGGTTACACCTTGGGTTAGCCCAAGTATAGCGCCTCTCGCATACATATCCCAGTAGGGAGCGCCTAAACCAGAGAAAGCAGGTACAACATAAACACCTTGGTTGTCAGTAACTGAAAGCGCTATTGCTTCTGACTCAGAGGCACTATCAATAATTTTTAGCCCATCGCGAAGCCATTTTATTGCTGCACCAGCAATAAACACGCTACCCTCAAGGGCATAGTTTACCTCATCGCCAATTTGCCACGCAATTGTTGTAAGCAATCCTGATCGAGAGATAACCGGGCTATTCCCTGTATTCATCAGCATAAAGCATCCTGTTCCATAAGTGTTTTTTGCATCACCGGCCTCAAAACATTTTTGTCCAAATAGGGCAGACTGCTGATCGCCAGCTATACCCGAAATGGGTATTTTACAACTATCAAAGATTCCATCAGCAGTATGACCATACAGTCCCGATGAGGGCAAAACGTTTGGTAAAACGCTTTTAGGGATATCTAATTCATTTAAAAGTTTTTCATCCCAAGTAAGGGTTGATATATTAAAGAGCATTGTTCGCGAAGCGTTTGAGGCATCGGTAGCATGAACCTTGCCATCGGTTAATTTCCAAAGAATCCACGAATCGATAGTGCCAAATGCTAAGCGTCCCTCATTTGCAAGTTTCTGTGCACTCGGAACATTTATAAGAATCCAATGCAGTTTTGTGGCTGAAAAATACGAATCGATTACGAGACCAGTAGTTTTACAGATGTAATCTGTAAGTCCTTTCTTTTTGAGCGACTCGCATATATCAGCGGTGCGCCTATCTTGCCAAACAATGGCATTGTGAATTGGCCGGCCAGTTTCTCTATCCCAAACGACTGTGGTTTCGCGCTGGTTAGCAATCCCGATTGCAGCAATTTGCTCGGGTCTGATTTTTAGTTTCTTAAGCAACTTATTTGCAACGAGTATTTGGGAATCCCAAATCTCCTCGGCATTATGCTCAACCCAACCCGGAGCAGGGTAGTATTGAGTAAACTCCATTTGTTCCATCCCAAGCGGTTGCTGATATCTATCGAATATTACAGCTCGCGAGCTTGATGTTCCTTGATCGAGAGAAAGAATAAACTCTGCTTTCATTTTATTGAGAATAAAAAAGGTCAGACATTTTGATACCTGACCTTGTAGTTATTTACTCTAGATTATTGCTCTTATCATTCAAAAAATAGAATGGCTAATCCTCTTTCTCCATCGCAGCAGCAACCTCATCGGTTACATCGAGGTTGTGATAAACATTTTGCACATCCTCGTTATCTTCAAACTCATCAACCAGCCTTAAAACTTTTATTGCTGATGATTTATCTACGCTCTTTAGCTCATTTGGGATTCGCTGCAAAGCGGCATTTTCAACCTCAATTTTTAACTCCTCCATCTTCTTATTCATCTTCCCAAAATCCTCTTTTGCAGTTGTTACAATAACCGACTCATCAGTAGTTTCGATATTCTCCGCACCAGCATCAATAAGGTCGAGTTCAAACTCATCAAGATTTATTTTTTCTTTTTGGATGGTGAATATGCCTTTACGCTCAAACAGAAAATCTAAAGAGCCATTGGTGCCAAGTGTTCCCCCTCTTTTTGAAAGTTGAGAACGAATGGCGCTGAGAGTCCTATTGTTATTGTCTGTTAGACATTCGATAAAGATAGCAATTCCGCCAGGAGCATAAGCTTCAAAGTTTACCTCATGAAAGCTATTTGGATCTTTTTCAGCTTTACTAATTGCCCTTACAATATTGTCCTTGGGCATATTCTCACCCTTGGCGTTGTTAATTGCCAAGCGGAGTCGAGCGTTCCCCTCTGGATCTGCCCCTCCCTCTTTTACCGCTACGGTAATCTCCTTAGCAATTCTCGAAAATATTTTTGAGCGTTTTGAATCGAGCGCTCCTTTTTTCCTCTTAATGGTCGACCACTTATTATGCCCTGACATGCGTTAATAAATATTAGGTTACAAAACTTATTCTATTGAATAGATGTTAAAAATAGAACACAAATTTAATTCATTAAATTTAAAGTGAAAAAACCATCCGCTTAAATATTATTTGGATGAGTTGACTAAATTTGCAAAAAATATTACCAAATGGAATTGAACGAGGATCTGGGAGCGCTTTTCGAAAATGTTGATAATCAGCCAAACGATGAAAGACCAAAGGTCTTTATTGAAACCTATGGCTGTCAGATGAATGTTAACGATAGCGAGGTAATAGCATCTATTCTGCATGCCAATGGTTATGCTATTATTAATAAACTCGACGATGCAGATGTAATACTCATCAATACTTGCTCAATTCGCGAGAATGCCGAAACGAGGGTTTGGGGTCGCTTGGATGTATTTAAGCAGATAAAAAAGCGTAAACCTTCGGTTTTAGTTGGAGTTGTTGGTTGCATGGCCGAAAGGCTCAAAGAGAGCTTAATTGAAGAGCAAAAGGTTGTTGATTTAGTTGTTGGACCTGATGCTTATCGGGAGTTACCAGTTCTAATTCGTGCTGCTGAAGATGGACAAAAGGGTATTAATGTTCTTTTATCGCGCGAGGAAACCTATGGTGATATTAGCCCTGTTAGGCTCGATAAGAATGGCGTTTCGGCCTTTGTATCGATAATGCGTGGGTGCAACAACATGTGCGCTTACTGCGTTGTTCCTTACGTTCGCGGTGGCGAACGTAGTCGCGATCCTAAAACAATCCTTCGTGAAATTCAAGAGCTTATCGATGCTGGTTATCGCGAGGTAACTCTTCTTGGGCAAAATGTTGACTCATACCATTGGAAGCACGAAGGGCTTTTGCATCATGTTCATTACACCAATTTCTCCGATTTACTCGAGATGGTTGCAACCCTCAGTCCAAATCTAAGGGTGCGTTTCTCAACTTCACATCCAAAGGATTTGAATGATGAGGTGCTTTATACCATGGCCATGTACGAGAATATCTGCAATCATATCCATTTACCAGTTCAATCGGGTTCAACACGAATTCTTGAGCTAATGAATCGTGGATATGATAGGGATTATTATATGAAACGAATTAAAGCAATTCGACATATTATTCCTGATTGCGCCATTTCATCTGACTTCATAACTGGATTTTGTACTGAAACAGAAGAAGAACACACTCAAACGCTAACCCTTATGGAGTGGGCAAAGTTTGATTTTGCTTACATGTTTAAATACTCCGAAAGGCCCAATACAAAAGCAGCTCGTAATTATACTGATGATGTTGCTGAGGAGATCAAGAGCCGAAGATTAACGGAAATAATCGAACTTCAGGGGAAATTATCAGAGGAGAGCAAAAAAAGGGATGTTGGTAAGAGCTTTGAAGTACTGATTGAGGGTGAATCAAAAAAATCGAAGGAAGAGTTCTTTGGAAGAACCTCACAGAATAAGGTGGTAGTTTTTCCAAGAAAGAGTCACAAAATTGGCGATTATGTTTTAGTCGAGATTACCGATTGCACCCCTGCAACGTTGCTTGGCAAAATCGTTGAAGAATAGCTCCTAAAAGTCACTTGTAACTCTTCACTAGTAACTGTTCTTAACAAGTCTAGCCATATAAAATCCGTCAAACCCGCTGATTGAGGGCAATATCGATCTTTCCTCTTCAAGGGTAAAGGCTCCATTCGATCTTTCGATGAATGCCTGAATTTGCTTGCTATTCTCCGAAGGTAAAATGCTGCATGTTGAGTAAACAAACTTGCCGCCGGGTTTAACCATTTGAGTGTATTTATCGAGGATGTATGCTTGTAATGTTTTAATCTCTTGGATCTTTTCAGGAGTTAACCGCCATTTCGAATCTGGGTTACGGCGCAGTACACCAAGTCCAGAGCAAGGAACATCAAGCAAAACCCTGTCAGCCTTATCTTTTAACCGTTTTACAACTTTGGTCGTTGTAATTGTTCGTGTTTCAATTATTGATAAACCCGCCCTTGCAGAGCGTTTCATCAACTCATCGAGTTTCCAATCGGCATTATCAAGGGCAATAATTTTGCCCTTATTCTTCATCAAGCATCCAAGATGTAACGTCTTTCCACCATGCCCAGCACAGGCATCAACAACGCGCATTCCGGGCTCTACATCAAGGAAAGGTGCGACTAGCTGAGATGATGCATCCTGAATTTCGAATTGCCCTTCGCTAAATGCTTTCGATTTAAAAATATCGGCACGCTTACTTAAAATAATTGCATTAGGCTGATTTAGCTCCTTAACCTGAAAGCCCTCATCAATAAGCTTCTTAAGCAAAGTGGTGCTATCCGTCTTTAATGTATTTACCCTTATTATAATGGGAGGAAGGTTATTTAGAGCCTTAATTTCATTCTGCCAAGTATTACCTAGTTCAATGTTTCCAAGAGAATCGAGCCAATCTGGGGTTGATAGCAAAATAGGATTCTCGTTAATGGAATTATAATATTCTTGAATTTGTGTTTTTATGGATTCTGGAAGATACTCATTAACCCTTTCGTCAATTTTTTTGATAAAAAGATAAATCAACACCATATTCCTATAGGCATCATGGATGCTTGATTTAAGGCATTCGTTTACAATATTGTCCAAAAGTCTCCACCAGCGCACTACTTCCATTAAAGTTTCAGCAAAAAAGCCTCGCTCTTGCTCATTCCAATCAGGATTTTGCTTAATCCAGTAGGAGCCAACCTGATTTAAGGCTCTTCCATCATCCATTACCTCCTTAAAACCTAAGGAAATTGTGTCAACAATATGGTTAAAATCTTTACTAGCCATCAAAAGAGATTAAATGACAAAGATAGTAAAAGGGTGTAAAGTGATTTATTTTTTATTCAATGCAAAACGCAATGTTAATCGCTTAAAAATTAGGTGTTATCATGCATTAAACATTTGTTTAAACGATGTTTAGCAACATTACTTATTAACAATTTATATACTTTACTTGATTAATAGTTTCAATATTGGTACTTTTCACCTTCCAAAATTGTTCGATATCAAGTTGGTTAAGTGGTTGATATTTTAAGGATTGCTATATCGTTGTTTGGATAAAACTTCACTCCAAAAGATTTTAAAGTAAATCTTCCCATACTATGACTCTTTTATACGTAGTAGTTGCACTCGTGCTAATCTTTGATTTTCTTAACGGATTTCACGACTCAGCAAATTCAATAGCAACTGTTGTTTCAACAAAAGTTTTATCGCCATTTACTGCTGTAGCAATGGCCGCATTCTTTAATTTCATTGCATTCACCGTTTTCCCATTGAAAGTAGCAACAACTATTGGTAAAGGTGTTGTAAACCCCGATGTTATTAACCTTACAGTTATAACTGCAGCCTTAGTTGCGGCCATCATTTGGAATATTGTAACATGGTGGTGGGGCCTTCCTTCAAGTTCATCACATACTTTGGTAGGCGGACTTGTAGGAGCCGCTGTAGCTTTCTCTGGATTTGGGTCAGTGGTAATCTCTGGGGTAGTAAAAATTGTTGCCTTCATTGTTATTGCCCCACTTTTGGGGATGGTTTTATCTTTTATTATTTCAACGATTGTCGTATACATATGTCGAAAGTTAACACCGCATAAGGTCGACAAGATATTTAGGAAGTTA
>JBPXJX010000141.1:0-3699 GCA_051715525.1 Bacteroidales bacterium | reverse complement strand
TATTATTCGCCAAAAGATTGAGCATATTCAAAAAGGGCATAGCAAAATTCAACCTGAACTTCAGGAACTTTATGAAAAAGGGGGCTCCGATGGTCAAAGAAAAACACAGCTATTCCAAAAGGTTAAAGATATTGCTGGGTTGCAAGCAGCAATTTTGGTTAGTGCAAATAAGGAGTACCAGGTTGCAATAGAAAAAATTACCAATCGGTTTATCGAAATTGGCGATGATATGGTTGGAATTACCAACATTTGCACTCGGTTAAATAGTTCTCAGAATAACGATTCCGAAATTCACCTAGTTGAAATGCTTGATAGACTTTGTAACTCTGAGCAGCTACTAACAAGTTTCATACAACGAAGCAACTCGTTTCACGAGCAAATAAAAACTTTAAATGAACCGCTAAATAATGTAATTACAGAGCTTTCAAAGCTAGTTGATTATAGCCATAAGAATTCAGAATCTATTCAAACTATTATTGCATTAATCAACCGTAACTCGGAAAACAACACAGCTACTAATTCAACCCTAGCCAATTTTAAAGATGTATTTAAGGATATTAATCAATTCGAAGAGTTTATTCATAACATCTTAGTGCATATAGGAAAATGCAAAAATGAATTCGAGAATAATCAGCAACAGCTCTTTCAATCCTTAGTTATCGATAGTAATGTAAAGAAAGCAGTGAATAGCATAAATTCAGTGCTAAAGCAAGTTGAAATAAAAGGAGAAAGCATAAAATACCTCTTAAACGAGATCTCTACTCAAAGTGTTAGCATCGTTAGCGATATCAAGGATTCAATAAAACGGATTAAGTATTACGATCTGTTCGAAAAAGCAATAAATAGCATCATTTACGATTTGAACCAGCTGCATGATAAAATCAGCCATTCTGATTTTGATGAAACAAAAAGGGCAGAGAATCTTATTGCTATGAAAGGTTTGTACACCATGGAAGCAGAGCATAAAATACACGATAAAATTGTGTCTCAAAACCAGAACGACCTGTTAGCAAGCAATTCTTTAAATGAGGAAACAGAGAATAAAGATAATTCCGATGAAGTAGAACTTTTTTAGATATCAACCAATATATGGAAAAAGAGCAAAAAGTACCCAATAAGGTAACATCAACATCAGAGAATGGTGTTAAAAAAGCAATTATTCATCTTTCTGGAAATCTTACACTTGATGAAGTATCAGCTGTAAAGCTACTTATGCTTCAAAATTTTGATAAGTATCAAAACTTTGAGATTAAGATTTCAGATGTTGAAAACATCGATTTAGGTATTGTGCAGCTGCTCTACTCGTTTAAGTGGACTGCAGAACGAAAATCTAAAACGGTTCAATTTAAAATTTCTCTTGCCGAAGAGCATATGATGCTACTCGGTCGTTCCGGATTTTCAGAACTAGTTACTAACAATTAATAATTATATATAGCAGCATTATGGCTAAAACAATACTTATTGTCGACGACTCAGAAAGTATTCGCGAAGTTGTCAGCTTTACTCTCGAGAACGAAGGTTATAATGTATTAATCGGAGTTGATGGAAAAGATGCACTAAAGTATCTAGATGGAAAAGAGATTGATTTAATAATTACCGATTTACATATGCCCGAAATGGATGGAATTGAGCTTATAAAAGAGGTTCGAAAGATGCCTGCTTACCAACGTATACCAATTCTGTTCCTTACAACTGAATCACAAGCTACCCGTAAAATGGAAGCTAAAGAGGCTGGGGCCACAGGATGGATAATTAAACCATTCGTGCCTGCTAAACTGATTGCAGCATTAAACAAGGTTATAAGGTAGAAAAGATGGATAACTTTAAGAAAAAATTCATTGAGGAAGCCACTGATCTAATCGATGGGCTTGAGAAATCTCTTCTTCTGCTTGAACAGAATACTGAGGATGCTAGCCTAATACAGCAGGTTTTCCGTGTAATGCACACCTTAAAGGGGAATAGTGCTATGTTTGGCTTTGAGCTGATTGATAAGTATACCCATGACCTAGAGACTGTTTACGACTTAATTCGTAGTAAAAAGCTAAAACTTTCGAGGGAAGTGCTTGATATCACATTTGCATCCGTTGATCATCTAAAACTTTTATTAGATGAGAACAACTATAACGATCCCGATTTCATTACTCTTCATAATTCATTAATTGCAAGAATATCAAAAATAAATAGCGTAGATAATCCTGAACAAGTTGAACAAGAAAAAGTAGCTGAAGAGAAAGCTATTAATGAGGTATATACATACTATATTCGTTTTGAACCCAATATCGATATCTTTAAAAATGGCACAAATCCTTTATACCTTATTGATGAGTTACATTCATTAGGTAAAGCTAAGGTTTTTGCTCATTTGAATAAAGTACCCCTTTTAAATGAAATTGATCCAGTAAACTGCTATACCTATTGGGAAATAATATTGGTTACAGGTTTTGATGTTGCTGCGCTTAACGAAGTTTTCATATTCGTTGAGGGCGAATCTAAGATTGAGATACAACGAATTTCTGAAGAGGATTTACTAGTTGATGAGTTCTTTGTCTCAGAAATGTCAAGAATTGCTAAAATCCATAAGGAAATTGGACTTGCAACAACATTAAAAATTGCAGAATCAGCCAAAAAGCGTTTTTTGCAGAGTAAAGCCGCTGCAATTAAGAAGGATAAAGTTGGATTAAAGGATGCATCCATATCAAGCATCAGGGTTTCATCAGAAAAGCTTGATTCGTTAATGAATCTAGTTTCAGAATTAGTCACAACACAAGCTCGTTTATCACTGTTTGCTGAGCAAAATAATATTGCTGAGCTGACCGGTATTTCTGAAAACGTTCAAAAACTTTCGCGCCAGCTGCGCGATACGGCTTTTAGCATTGTGCTTATCCCAATTGAACATATGCTTACCCGTTTTCAGAGATTGGTTAGAGATTTATCAAACGATCTAAAGAAAGATGTCGTATTTATTACCGAAGGAGCTGAAACAGAACTCGATAAAACAATTATCGAAAGCCTGTCGGATCCTTTAATGCACATCATCAGAAACAGCCTCGATCATGGAATTGAGGAAACCCAAGAGCGGATAAAAAAAGGTAAACCAAAGCAGGGTAAAATAACCCTAAAGGCATTCTATTCAGGAGCTAATGTTCATATCAGAATTACAGATGATGGCGCAGGTATCGATCCTGATCAAATTAGAGAAAAAGCAATTGCAAAAGGGATAATACCCCCTGATAAAAAGCTATCGAATAAAGAAATTCTCGATCTTGTATTTCTACCTGGTTTCTCAACAGCCAGAAAGGTAACTGACGTATCGGGCCGTGGGGTTGGAATGGATGTTGTTAAGCGTAAAATTGCCGATATACGTGGTGAAGTGGAGATTGAATCAGAGCTTGGTATTGGTACTACAATAGTAATTAAGCTACCACTTACGCTCTCTATAATTGATGGGCTGCTCGTTAAAGTTGAGGATATTCACTATGTGCTTCCATTATCAGCCGTTGATAAGATTTATGCAGTCGAGCGAAAAGACCTCTATAATAAGTTTAATAATATTGTTGTTCTAGAAGGAAAGCAGATTCCTTACTTTAGTGTTCGTAAAGAGTTTGAACTTTCCGAAAGTACGCAAGATATTGAACAGGTTATTGTTGTGAATTTTGAGGATAACCATGTTGGGTTAATCGTTGATTATGTTGTTGGTGA